>JANJTG010000167.1 GCA_024711265.1 Bdellovibrio sp.
GTAAGTCTAGCGATCAAGTCGGGTGTGGATCAGAAGGATCATCCAGAGAGATTGCCGCTAAATATTTATGGATCTGAGGGAGAGTGGGAGGCGTATGCGTCTCCTTCGCGAGATGCTCGGTTGAAGGTTTCCTATATGGATTTGCTGTCTCAAGCGCGGCAGATGATTCAACGTCAACGAGCTGGAGATCCTAGTATCATCTACACCGGAGCTAATTTGGCGGCAGATTTGTTGGCAGTTTATGAAAGAGAAACCAGATCTTGCCAGTTCACCTATACAACCTCCAGTGGTGGAGCCGTAACTTTAAATTCCGAGGACGCTCGTCGTCGTTTGTTTGACTTGAGTTTTGATCCCTATCATTGCGTCGAGCTTCGTTGGGGTGCCAGTTCCCCTCAAGAGCTGTCGTCTTGTCGTGATACACCCAACAAAAGAGAATGGTACAATCGCGAAAGATGGTTGCGTTACCAATGGGAGCGACGTTATGACGCTCGGATGGACTACTCCCTGGAAGAGTTGACAGGGCCCAAGCCCGGCGCTGGCATTGCGCAACCTCCGAACGTGGATATCGTTCGTTATCTTAATTCTGAAAAATAGATTCTGGTCAACGCCAGGGCTGTCTCATCTTGAGACAGCCCTGTGCCATTTTTAGGTTCCTGTCAAAAGATTGATCTTTCAAGCGTCAAACAAACCTCATCCCAAGGTGGCATCTTACTTGATGGTAAAGGTGTTGGAGAGGTTTATATGATGTTTAAAAGTTGGTTCGGGAAGTCATTCATTTTGGGCATGAGTCTTACTTTAATGGCTCCCAGCTTTTCGCAGGCTTATGGCGAGGCTTCTGTTATTCAGGGCTATATCGGTCGTCAAACCCTGGTGCCATTAATGAAACCTTCTTGGGGGAACTTCATTCTTCATACAGAGACCTTAAATAAACTTTACTCTGTGCGTGGTTATCAAGCGATCTGGGTGGACAGCAATGGTCTTCCCAATGCCATGGCACAGGCACTGAAAAATACTTTATTGGCGGCTGATCGTCATGGTCTTAATCCTGCGGACTATTGGGATGCGGATGTTGAGAATCTTTTTAAGGCCACTCAGAACAATCAGAAGAACTGGATCACTTTTGAATTGGCGGCCAGTGAGGCAATGATTCGTTATGTAAGTCATATGTCGACAGGACGCTTTGATCCTGAACAGGTCGATACGGATATTAAATTTAAAAAGAAAGACTTCAATGAATACAGTGAATTGAGTGCGAGTCTGATGAGCACTCCTCAGGCTTTGATGTCTTCGTTGGATTCATTTGCTCCGACACACGCTCGTTATAAAGATCTCATGGATCTTTTGGTTCAGCTTAAGAACCTCAAGAATCAGGGAGGATGGCCGACGATTAATTCTCCGGGGTTTGCTCTGAAAAGAGGAGTGACTGATCCTTCCGTCGGTCAACTGCGCACGCGCCTGAACCAGTTGGGTTATCGAATTTCTAACAATGGCGGAAACACCTTTGATCAAGAGTTCGAGGATGTTTTGAAGCAGTATCAGGCGCTGAATGGTTTGACCGCCGATGGCGTGATTGGAACCCGTTCGGAAGTTCTTCGCGCATTGAATTTTTCAGTCAATCAACGTATTGCTCAGGTCGAAGTGACCATGGAAAAGCTTCGTTGGTTACCTAAGAACATCGAATCGCGCCATATCTTTGTGAATCTTGCAACGACAGAGTTCCGTCTTTTTGACGAGGGTGGAAAAGTTTTTCACTTTAAAACCATCAACGGTCAGGCGTTCCGCAGAACACCGTCCATGAGAGATCTGCTGACGTTCGTGAATCTGAATCCTTATTGGACTGTACCTCGTAGTATCGCCATCAAGGATAAGTTGCCAATGTTAAAAGCCGATCCCCGTTATTTGGAAAAACACAATATGCGTTTGATCGACGAGGGTACGGACGAAGTGGTCGATCCTTCGAGTATTGATTGGAAGAATATGACGGCCAGAAATTTCACTTATTATATCCGTCAATTACCCGGTCCTGACAACGCACTGGGGGTTGTGAAATTCCCATTGCAAAATCCTTGGGCGATTTACATGCATGACACTAACGAAAAAGAACTTTTCGGTGAAAGTAAACGTCATCGCAGTTCAGGATGTGTTCGTTTAGAGCAACCCCTGGATCTTGCGGCGTACTTATTGCGCGATCAGCCAGGTTGGAGTTTGGCGGATATCAAGTCTTACGTACCTCTGTATGATAATCAAATTCCCGGCGAACTCGATAAGCGAGTCGTTTTGAAAAAGGCGATGCCGGTTTACTTCCTCTACCTGACTGTTGAAAAAGGGGAAGATGGTTCGATGCGCTTTATTGATGATGTGTATGGACAGGACATGCGTTTGAGTAAGGCTTTGCAAAACAAGAAAAACTCGGGCGAGTTGTTCTAAGGGAGAGAGCTATGAAAAAGTGGTGGATCACAGTATCAGCATTGTTATTCGCAGGTCTTGCTCAAGCTCAGTCCATGGGCTCTTTGCAGGTGAATGGCCAGGCGGGAAAGTTTCAGATCTTTCAGAAGGTCAAAGCCGTCCGCTGTACGATCGGTCAGAGGGGTGTTTGTGACGCTCCGGTATTTTTTGATTTGAACAAAACTCAGGCGGTGCCTGCGGGTTCTTATATTGTGGGTTTTGAAAACTCGATTCATCCTGAGATTGTGACGGTGGATGCGGGCAGGAATGTGAACTTGTATTTAGAACGAGTGACGGTGCCGTCTCAGGTGAAGGGACAAAGGATTCGGGTTTATCGCGATTTCTCTTCTTTGGTGGAACAAAAAAAGATGTATATGACGATGTTTATGATGAACCGTCACTTTTTCCGTCTCGAAAAAGAAAACTTCGGAGATCTTTATTTGACCGGCTCTTGGGAGCGGGATTTCGTTCAGCGTTTTACATATGAGACGTGCCCGAAGATTGAGTCTTACGGAAATGTCTCTAGCAGCGCCGCGGCGGTTTGTAAGGCCTGGAATACGGCGAAAGACCCCATGGGTTTGCGGGACCTTTTTGATTTCGCAAGTGATGGAACCCTTCAGGAGATGTGGGTGACGTTCCCTGGTGATACGTTTGCGTCAAAACACCCTCGTTATTTGGTTTCGTCGCCGATGTCGGACCAGGATTTCGTCGCTGTTTTTCCGGGCGTCTATAAAGTCCAGGCTGAAGGCAAAAATATGCCTGCGGTTTCGGTGAGGGCTGGGAATGTGTCCCAGAATGACCGGACTTTTGGAATTTCATTGAACGCGGTAAGGTCTTTCATTAGCCTAGGGAGTGGAGACTGTTCTCAGGCGCGTACATGGAAAACGGAGTCTCGGGCTTATTGCACGAGTGACCAAGCAGAAGGTTGTGACCGCTCTAATGCGGAAAGCTGCGAGCCGATGTGACAGTAAGGGAATAATGCGAAATATCGTTGTCAGTTTTATATTTATTCTTGGGCCTCAATTTTTGTGGGCTCAAGGTGTCAAACCAATTTCTGTTTCCTATGAAAATGTTGTGCGTTGTTTTCCAGAGCTTCAGGATGAGAAGCTTTCTTTCAAAGTAGATCTCAATCGTCTTAAAGAAATTATTGATGAGAAGTTTGTGACGTCTCAGTCGCAGTTGCGTCAAAGAAAGATCCATTATCTTGATGTGGATAAGCAACCCACCAACTTGATTTTGCGGACTCAGTTTGAGGGGGCCCGTAAGATGGAGACCGTCTTGAGTCTTCAGCAAATTGACGAAAAGGGTGTCGTAACGGACATCAAATTGACTGGGAATCAGCGCATCAATCCTAAGCAAGACACAATCAATAACTTCTTGCTCAATGGGGTGATCAAATCAGACGAATACTCCTATAATGACACGAAGCTTAACGACGTTGTATCGACCTATCGCCGGAACTTCAAGGATGTCGAAGAGATTGAGTTGGTGGATAAGCCCAATAAACGCTCGATTCTCTGCGAAAAGAAGAGTGATCTCGGCATTATATGCACTTGTACTAAAAAATAAATCTGTTGAATATCGACTTTTTCGGGATATACTTTTAGCAGTGTTGATCTAGGTTTTTTCTAGAGTTTTAAAAGGTTTAGGCATTGTGCCTAGCAATTGAATTGGCAATATGATTCTGCAGCTGTTGAGGTGTGCTAGTGACATCTGATAAAAAAACCTACAATTTCCTAATTGCGGGTGTCCCTTACAAATTAAAAACCTCTCATGACGATGCGACTGTTCAGGAGCTCGTTGAATTTGTAAACAACAAGATGAATCAAGCCATGTCTTTAACCAAAAACGGTTCTTTCCAAAACGCGGCGGTTTTAACGGCGATGAATTTGGCAGAAGAACTGATCCTTTTGAAAAGAAAAGCGCATCGCGAGCTGGAGAAGCTTGAAGAAAAGGCGTTGCAGCTTTCTATGGATCTAGAAAATTCCAAGAACAACCCGAAGGTTTTGAACAACTAACTTGGTTTGATCTCTTGGAGTGTCCATGTCTGTTTCTTGGAGCTCTAAAAAGGAATGTCGTTCCTTCTTTAAATCTCTTTGCGCTCAAGAGTTCGCGCGAGGTCTTGTTCAAAATCAACAGCAGCTTAATCTCCATTTGCGTGATTTTTTAAAAACGCAAACGGGACTCTGGGGTGCCTATAGGGCGTTGCCAGAGGAAGCCCAGGTCGAGGAGGTCGTTCAGATCTCTCATTTGACCTGGACCTTCCCTAAGATGAGGGAAGGACACTTGGAGTTCTTTGAAGCACAGAAATTTGTGCTAGGACCTTACGGAGTCTGGGAGCCATCCCCGGATTCTCCGCAAAGAGATCTCCAGGAAATTCACGGGCTGCTGATACCCGGTTTAGTTTTTAATAAGAATGGCAGTCGCCTGGGAAAGGGCAAAGGGTTTTATGACAAAACGCTTTCTTCCTACCAGGGGGTGAAAGTGGGGATCTGCTTTGATTTTCAAATCAGTCCCAACCCACTACCTACCGAGGCCCATGATGTGACAATGGATTTTCTTGTCACCGAATCGGGTCTTGTCGATTGCAGTAAGCATCAGGAGTAAGAATCATGGAATTTGTTATCACCGCAATTATCGGTGTTTTGTTGGGTGGAGCGGTTGTCTTTATCGTAAAACGTTTGCAGGACGAAAATAAAAAGAAGTCTGCGCGTATCGAAGCTGAGCGCATCGTCAATAAAGCGAAATCAGAAGCGGCAAAGATCAAGAAAGATTCAGAGACCAAAGCCAAGGATTTTGAAGCTCGCGCTCGTAAGAACGTGGAAGCGGATATCCATAAGCAGAAGTCGACAGTTAAGAACAAGGAATCTCAACTTGAACGCCGTTTGAAAGAAATTGAAGATCAATTCAAACAGAAGATGGAAGAAAACGAGCGGTATTTGAACACGCTCAAAGATCGTGAAGAGAAAATTGCGATTTCCGAAAATCGCATTAAGGATCTTGAGAAAAAAGGCGAGACTCACATTGTCGAATTAAGACAGAAGTTAGAGTCCGTGGCGGCCATGACTCAAGACGAAGCTCGTCGTCAGCTTTTGAGCGCTCTGGAAGATGAAGCCAAACAAGAAGCGGCGAAAAAGATCGCACAAATCGAAGAAGAAGCACACAAAGAATCCGATAAAAAAGCCAAACGTATTTTGGCGACAGCTCTTTCACGTTTTGCTTCTGAGTACACCTCCGAGCGCACGGTCAGTGTTTTGGCATTGCCGAACGATGAGATGAAAGGAAAAATTATCGGTCGTGAAGGACGGAACATCCGCACGTTGGAAGCTTTGTGTGGCGTGGACTTGATCGTGGATGATACCCCGGAGGCGGTGGTTATTTCTGGTTTCGACCCTGTTCGCCGTGAGTTGGCTCGTCGTACGATTGAAAAATTGATGGAAGATGGACGTGTGCATCCAGCACGAATTGAAGAGGTTGTTGAAAAACAACGTTCTGAATTGATGAAGTCCATCAAGGAAGAAGGCGATCGTCATGTGATGGAGTTGGGAATCGCCAACATGCATCCCGAGTTGATCAAAATTATCGGTGGTCTGAAATACCGCTCTTACCAAGGCCAGAATGCTTTGAATCAAGCTTTGGAAGTAGCGCAGATCGCTGGTCTTTTGGCAGGTGAGATGGGCGTGAATGTGAAGCAAGCTCGCCGTGCGGGTTTGTTGCACAATATCGGTAAAGCCATCGATCATACGGCGGAAGGCAGTTATGCTTTTGTGGGCGCTGAGGCCGCTAAGAAATACAATGAATCTGAAGACGTATGTCATGCGATTCGGTCTCATGATGAAGAAGAAAAACCTCATTCGATTCTTGCGTGGATAGTGCATGCGGCATTTATTTTGTCGAGCTCTCGTCCTGGAGCACGTCGTCCGCAAATGGATTCATTCATTCATCGTCTTGAAGACTTGGAAAGCATCGGCAACAGCTTTGACGGTGTTTTGAAAACATTGGCGCTTCAGGCGGGTAAAGATGTTCGTGTGCTTGTTGAAAGCAGCAAGGTGACGGACGATCAAGCCGTGATGTTGTCTCGTGATATTGCTCGTAAGATTGAAAGAGAAATGCCTCAAGCCGGACAGGTGAAAGTGACTGTGGTTCGCGAAACTCGTTCTGTGGAGCACGCAAGATGATGAGTCCTCAAGAACAGTTGGAGAGAATTAAATTCGGCGTTGCGGAGTTCATCAACGACGAAGAAATGCTCAAGAAACTTAAAAAGGGCAAACCCTTGAATATCAAGTTTGGAGCGGACCCGACACGCCCGGATATTCACTTAGGTCACACGGTGGTGATCAATAAGCTTAAAACCTTTCAAGATTTGGGTCATAAGATTTTCTTTTTGATCGGGGACTTTACCGCCATGATCGGGGATCCGTCGGGAAAGAATACCACGCGCCCGATGTTGACTCGTGAAGAGATTGAAGAAAACGGCAGAACCTACGCGAAACAGATTTTCAAAATTTTGGATCCTGAAAAAACCGAGATTGTTTATAACTCAACGTGGATCAATAAAATGACTCCTACGGATATTATTAAAATGTCCGCCCAATACACGGTCGCGCAAATGCTAGAGCGTGATGACTTCACGAAACGTTATAAGTCCGGGACTCCGATTGCGATTCACGAGTTTCTGTATCCGCTCACTCAAGGTTATGACTCTGTGGCTTTACATTCGGATGTAGAGCTGGGGGGGACGGATCAGAAGTTTAACTTGCTGGTGGGACGTGATCTGCAGGGCGCTTATGGTCAGGAACCGCAGTGTGTTTTGACGATGCCAATTCTTGAGGGCATTGATGGTGTCAACAAGATGTCGAAGTCTTTGGATAACTATATCTCTGTGGTGGACACGCCGAAGGATATGTTTGGCAAGACTATGAGAATTTCTGATGATTTGATGTTCCGCTGGTATGAACTTCTGACCGATATCACGGCTTCGGGATTGGCGCAGTTGAAGGCGGATGTGCAAGAAAAGCGCAAACATCCTCGCACAGTGAAAGTGGACTTGGCGAAATTCTTGATCAAACGTTTCCATTCCGAAGCGGCAGCTCAGGCGGCTGAGGATGAGTTCAATCGTATTTTTGTTGAAAAAGGACTTCCTGATGAAGTGCCGGACTTTGTGGTGGCGCCAGAAGCTCAAGTGGGCTTGGCGGCCTTGATGTGCAAAGCTGGCATGGTGGCTTCCAATGGCGAAGGCAGCCGCTTAATTCAAGGGGGAGGGGTTCAGATTGACGGCGAAAAAGTATCGGACCCTAAGTTGAAAATCGATTTGCAGGCAGGCCAAAGTTTTGTCATCAAAGCCGGCAAAAAGAAATTCATCAAAATCGTCGTAAAATAAAAGGTACGCCGTACCTTTTTGAAACGCACTGCTTCTAAAAAGTGTTGTAGGTACTTATATGAAAATTAAATTTCTTCCTCAGAATGTCGAAGTTGAAGGAAGTCCAGATAAGACCCTTTTAAAGATTGCGACGGAGAATCATCTGGAGATCCGTTCGATTTGCAAAGGGGTTCCCTCGTGTGCCGAGTGCCGCGTGAAAATCGTTGAAGGCGAGTCTAATATACTTCCTCCTTCCAAGGCCGAGTTGAACCTGATTGGGACCAGTCATTTTATTGATGGCCGTCGATTGAGCTGCCAAGTGCGCTGTTTCGGGGACGTGACAGTGGATTTGACTGAACAAGTGGAGCGAGCTGAAAATCAGACCAAAAAAATCAGAGGTTTCCGTTCCAACAAGCATATCGATTCAAAAGCCGTGAACGACACCATGTTGTTGAATGAAAAGGCCGACGAAAAAGAAAAGAAGTAGGTCGTTCGTCTAGTTTATTGCAGGCCCGTTTGTACCGACAAGCTCCAGTGAATGTCTCACAAAATTACCTTCCGCGAACGAGGTCAAGGACCGCTGCTTATTCTTCTCCATGGTTATGGGGGGAGTGTTCATCATTGGGAGTCCATCGCGGAATCCTTGTCGACACAGTATCGAGTCGTCGTTCCCAATCTTAGCCATGTCTACATGAGTACGGACAAATTATTTTTTACCGTGCAGGTCGAAACCCTGGCTAAGTTCATTCGCGAAACTTTTCCAGGTGAAAAGGTCAGTGTGGCGGGCCTCAGTTATGGTGGCGCTTTGACCTGGGGGCTGGCATCCCTGCATCCTCATCTTGTGAAAAAGACCGTGCTTATCAATCCCATGGTCACAGATCCGATCAAACACTTTATGCCGAAAGAGCTGAAGTTTTTCTTTTCGGTGCCTTTGAATCTGAAGAGCATCTATCTAATGCTTTCAACGCCCATGGGGCGCGCCTTTTTAAAACGTTCTGCACAGATATTTCGCGATGAACGCAGTGAAGGGGTTATTGCCGTAGAACATCTCAAAGGGCGCAAACTTCAGTTTGTCGCGCACATGATTCATCATTTTTCTTGGATTCTTCGCTCAGAGGATTGGAGCTTTTGGCATCAGAAACTTTACAACCATCGTGGGGAATGTCGTCTGGTTTTTGATAAGGAAGATTTACTCTTCAATCAAGAAGCCTATCGGAAGTTTGCTATGCATATCGGTTGTGAAGATGTCATCGCTTTAACGGGGGCGGGGCATTTGGCAATTAAAACCCGTCCAGAGATGATATCTCAGTTAATCAAAGAGTTTTTAGAAGCGACCGCCGCAGCGTAGCTTTACTGAACGGGGCCTTTCACCTGAGAAGCATTGTTCCCGCCAATCCAGTTCACCGTATTGCCGTTGAGTTGAACGGCCTTTCCTGCGGCACCTCCTGCGTTGCCATAGTATTGAAGTCCTCCATAAAGATAACTATTTCCGGCGCTCCCTCCGGCAGAGCCCCATTCGCCTCCGGCGCCTCCAGCTCCTGAATAACAAGTGCCCCCCGCCCATTGATTCGGATAGACACCGCTGCTAGCGCCGCCACCGCCGCCCCCGGGTCCGGAAAAGGATCCTGCGCCGCCAGAACTGCCATTGGGATAGTTGGCTCCCGAGTAACAACCTCCTAAAATTCCCGCAGCTCCCGCAGCGTAACCACGTCCACCGCCACCGCTTCCACCGCAAGCAAGAATATTGGTTGTTCCACACTGAGTGCCGCCCGCACCACCACCACCACCGCCAAAGATGTAGCCATTGGTGTTGTCAATATAGATTGGAACCGTCGTGGAGATGGCAGAGCCTCCATCTTGGCCGACTTCGCTGGCGTAGTAAGAGCCTCCTGCATTGCCGCCTTTTCCACCAGCCCCATAGATGTAGCCGTTATTCACAATACGCACGATAGAGCCTGCCGGCAGGTTGCCACTGCTCAGGGCCGGGACGCTGGCGGTCGAGCCATAAACAATCACTCCAGAAGAAATAGTGACAATAAAATTGTTAGCGACTGATGGAGAGCCCGCGGCTGCGTAGATATTATAGTTTGCAAGGCTTGATGTGATATTCAAGATGACGGCTTCATGAACATAGACCGTGAAAGTTTGAATGGCGCTGGTGTCGGTGCCACCTCCGCTGTCTTGCACTTGCAAGGTGACGGTGACTGTGGTGCTGACCCCCGCCGTCGAAGTAAGACTGATGGGAGCCGTCGTGCCGCTAAAGGCTCCGCAGGTCACCGACAGTCGGGACGGATTGCTGCTTGTACACTGTGCCCAGGATAAAGTTTGAGGAGACTCGTTCGAGGGGCCCGTGCTGGCCGTGGCCGATAAGTTGGAGATCGTTTGAATGTAATAAAGATTTTGAGTCGAAGGAATGGCTGTTAAGGTGGGCGCATCATTGACGGCTTGAACTGCTACAGGGAATTCACTGGAGGCTTTGTTGTTGACGGCATTGCCATCATCAAAGTCAACTTTTACAAAACAGGTTCCAAAATAATGGGCGACAGGATCAAATTGGATCTGACCAGTGCTGGAATTCAAAGACAAAGTCCCATAGTCAACGCAGCGAGGGGCCGTGGTGGTTGCGTGTGCAAAAGCATACACGCCCTGTCCTTCTTCGCTGGCTTGAATGTCGCTGTCAGAAGCAATGATTTGAATTCCGCCGTCCTCTTGAATAGAGGGAGTCGCTGTAATATTTAAAGTGGGTTGAACGTTGATGACAGAGAAAGAACGAGAATCCACGTTGGAATAAAGCACTCCATCAAAAACTTTAAAGGCCAGAGTGCACGAACCAACGTTCGAATCCCCGGGGGTGCCTTGCAGAGCGTTCGTCCCCGCAACGGAAACCCAAGAGCATGTGTTGGTGGAATCCAAGAGCACTGTCAAAGAATCACCATCGACATCCGACGTGAGGACATTGCAGAAGAAGGCGTCATCTTGATTGATGGAGTTTCCACACAAGGCGCTGACGATGGTGGGGGCGTCATTGACATTCGTGATGGTCACAGAAATCTCTTGGGATTTACTTTCGCCAAAACCATCATCCATTTGAATATTCAATTTGCAGACACCAAAAAAATTTGCGGAAGGAGTCATGCGAATTTCTCCCGTCCCTGAGTCAATGCTGACCGCGCCTGAACTGGCACAATCATTCATTGATGGAGTCAGAAGGGAGTAAGTTCCCCCCAGGCCCTCGGCATCTGAAACCACGTGGGCGGATGCAACGACGACCTGTTCGCCAGCATCCTCAGTGAGAGTCTGAATATTTGAAATACTTAAAGTGGGAGCAATATTGACCGCAGTCACCGGATAAGACCAAGCGGTGTGAAGTCCAGTCTGGTCATAAACCTGAATAGCTAGAGTGCAACTTCCGACTTGGTTGTTCAAAGGAGTTCCGGTCACGTCCCCGGTATTGACATTCACACTGGCCCAGGAACAAGTGTTGTCGGGTGCCAAAGAATAAGAGAGCGTGTCCGTAGGATCAAAATCAATGGCGGTGATTTTACAATAATAAGAACTGGCTTCCGAAACCAAGAGAGGACAGCTCAGAGTGGAGATGATAGGGGTGTCGGGAACCGCCGCGACGGCGATGTTGAGCGTGACCGGAGAAGAGTAATTCCCTAGTTGATCTCGGCTTCGGTAGGTCACGTGGTCGACTCCATAGAAGTGAGCTTCGGGCATATAGTGACAGTCGCGAGTGTCATCACCTAAGGTGCAGCCGGTAAGAATTCCGTGTTCAGGAGGCGTCACGATTTCATAGAAGACCCCGTGAAGATCTGTTGCAGAATTGATCTGAAAGCTTTGCCCCTGATCTTCCAAGGTATTGATCAGTTGCGCTCCGCCAGTGAGGGGGGCGGTGTTGTCGACAATGATCGGCTTTAGCGGAAATATTTTATTTCCATCGCTGGTCGTTGCACGCAGCCGAGCCAGATAGGTTCCATCAACACCTGTCGGAAAGGACCAATTATAGGTGCTTGTCGAGGAAACCTTGTCATCCACTGTAAGCCAGGTCTCGCCATCATCAAGAGAAACCTCCAAGGCAATACTATACAGGGGTAAATGAGTTCCTGACGTGATCGACCACTTAATCGCGGCAAGATCATTTCCTTTTGCCAAGGAGGGAACTTCGGTTTCATCGATTGTCATATCAAAGACGGCGGCTTTCTTGATGTCGAGATCCAACGAGCATCCGAGGGCGAACGGCAAAGCCGTGGCCAAGAAGAGTCTAAATAAGAACGTACCGGGATTAGACTTCATAGAGTACTATTCGGTGTAGGTTTGAGTTCTCTTGAATGACTATTCGTTAATGAATGTGAGAGCGAGAGATATTACGGTTCTCAAAGTGGGATCTTTATTGGGGGGCGATCTTATAGGCGCGATAGAGGAATGTTTCGGGGTCCGTAAAACGCAACTGAAAGATCGTGCGATTTTTTTGAGTATCATATTCAATGAGCTGAAAATCTTGATCGGGGCCGGGATTGATAACTAAACAATCTGGGCCGCACGAAAAGACGCTGCCCATGAGGGTTGTTTCCTTTGGCAAACTTAGGTGGGTATACCATCTCGAGATACGGCGATGAGTGAAATCCAAAGCGAACTCGAGAACTCGAGCTCCTTTGCGATGAATGCCATTGTCAAAAAGAAGAAGATGCTGGGTTTGTGGATCGTAAGTGGCGGTATGTTGAAAAGAAAACTTCTGATCTGCCGTTAGTGAAAACTGATCTGCTTTGCCTCCGAGTGTCCAAGATGGGGCGGGAGATTGGGGCGAAATAAAGTAGACGGCATTTTGTCGAGCCGCGGAAAGAATATATCCTGAAGGGGAGGATGTCTTTTGAATGGAATTTATATGAAAGTAGTCTACACAGAGAAACTGGTTGTACTTATACTGAAAATCAGGAATCTCGAGATCGTGAAGAGGGATGCTTTTTGAAGACCATTGAGAAATGAGTTCACCATCTTTTAATTCCACCAGATTATTATGAATAAGGCAGCGACCGAGGTAGTCAAATTCAGGATTCATATAATAAAAAAGATAGTGATTTAGATCCAACATAACAAATTCATGAAGATCAATTTCAAAAGGACTCACCATGGTGGATACCTTGTGG
>JANJTG010000470.1 GCA_024711265.1 Bdellovibrio sp.
ATAAGCGTATCAGTATGAAGGAAAAGTAAGGAATAAAGCCCGGCAAAAAAACCTCCCAAAATCAGAGAAATCTCGCCGACCTTTCCCGACGCACTTTGATCGCGCTTACAGATTCTCCATGCTGGATATAACAGCAGAAGGTAAATCCACTTTTCCTTATAAAATCCGATGACACTCTCTGCACCAGAGGTCTTAACAAAAGAGCCTCCCGTTCCTGCCTTAATATAAAAAGGATTCGGCAGCAGACTTCCGAAGTAGAACCATTTCCACAAAAGGTAACCCAGCCCTAGACCGAGAATGCAAACCATTCCCCAAAAAAGAGGCTTCACTTCCAGGTTTGATTCTGTTCGCGCAACAATCAAATAAACTAGAAGTGCAGCCACATACAGCAAGGCAGCCTCTGGGCGCAATAACATCGTCAATATTATCAAAATGCTAAATACGACAGAGTGTTTCGACGTTTTTGAAGAAAGAAACTCAATACCAACCACAAAAGATGCCAAAAGAAAAAGCGCATAGATAACTGTTTCTAGACCCACCAAACAAAGATGCCTCGTTTGAGAAAGAAACAATAATAAAGAAGCAATGATCCCTGCGCCAAGGGCAGATGCATGAAATCTCTTTCTTGCGGTCCAATAGAGAATCGCAGACATCAGTAATGCACTTAGATAGCTCGCAATGCGGGTCACAAAAAGAGGATCCACCCCCGCCTTTATAAAAGGGGCTAAAAAAAGAACAAGAAGAATATTTGTGTAACCCTCAGTTGGAGCTTCGCCGACATTCCAAACCAGCCCGTGTCCCATCGCAAGGTTTTTTGCATACCGATAGGAAATAAATGAATCATCAAAAACCTGAGCCCAACCTTCAACAGCAGATGCCCCAATAGCGAACAAAATCGGAATCAACAAAATAAACAGCAAAAAAATGATTTGCTTTGAATTGAGGCTCTTTTTAATATCCGCCATACCTTAAGACCTCTTTCCAATCCGGTGCAACATTTTGGTAATCATCCCCCAATCATCCCGGAAATACCGAAACGACCTCAACGTTAACATAGTAAACCGCCATGCCCGTCGATGACCCATATTAAAGAACAAGGCCAAGCCCGAATAACTAACAAATGACGCTAAAACACAGGCGTAAACGCCCATGGTGGGGATCAACAAGACATTCAGCCCAACGGCGACAATTCCCGCTATAACAAACTTAATAATCGAAAAGCGCTTAAAGTTCTCAATCACATCAAAAACCTGAATTCCCACCACGAGGAAGAATGGAATCAAATTGAAGGCATGCCAGCGCAAGACACTGGCCACTTCCGCGTACTTTTCCCCATAGAGGATATTTACAATTAGTGGCGCAAAAAGACTTAAACCTACCGCCATAACAACAGCAATCGTCGTTAACATACGGAAGTAAAAACCAACGCTCTTGTAATACCGTAAAGTACTTTCTTTTTTTGCTGCCAAAAAGATCGGATAAAAAGACGTCGCAATCGCCCCCACGACAAAAGACCACGGTTCCGTCAAACGAACAGCATTGCTGTAAATCGCCACATCCTCAGAACTAGCCATCGCCCATAGCAACAAAACATCAACTTTAAACAAAACAAGATGCAAAATACTCAATAACCACAGGGGAGCTGAAGAAACGAAAATCTTCTTCGCTAAGGAGGTCATGCCCGGCCCAAAGCTTACTAAACTCTTTAAGCTGAACCAACTGCGAGAAAGTAAAAGCCAGAAAAAGGAAGCTAGCGCACTTGCCCCCGCCAGCCCCGCCGCTTGCAGACTAAGATTCCCGCTAAAAAAAACGATCCCGGAACGAAACGCCCCACAGGAAATATTCCCCACAAGTTGACTGATTTGAGACTTGCTAGACTCGAGCGAGTAATCAAAGAAATAGGATATCCCAAGAAGGGACCTGAATAACTGCCCAGAGATCAAGATAGATAACAAAAGATATATTCGATCACTCGTCAAAAACCAGACACCCAAAGCGACACAGAAAAACAAACCAAACATCACCATCAGAAGCCAAAAACTTGAAGAGATGACCTTGTTCTTTTCCTGGATATTGTCGTGAAATAAACTCTTTAAAACATTGGGATGAGCTAAATTCTCTGAAGCCTGGATAAATATAAAATACGTATAAACAAACTGAAAAAAACCAAACTCACTGACTGAAATCTTATTAGCGACAATCACAGACGTGACAAACACAATCACGGAGGCAAGAC
>JANJTG010000471.1 GCA_024711265.1 Bdellovibrio sp.
TTTGATGCTTATGGGGATTCTTGGAGGACTTCTAGCCGCAAGTGATCTTTTTTTCGGCGTCTGGATCTTAGTTCCTTTAGGCATGACTGCCCTTGTTCTGCAGATGAAAAGTGCGATTTCTTGGAGTTCGTTGGTTAAACAGGCTGCCTTGGGAGCATTTATTGTTGTTTTGACTTTTGTGTTTCAAATGAGCTTTCTTAAGTGGACGGGGCAGGGGAAACATCCTGGTTTTGGGATTTTCCCCCCTTACTCGGAGATCTTAGGGCACGCTCGTCAGTTTGCGACCTATTTCCTCGATCTCCGACTAACTGCTGTGGGAATTTTGCTAGCTGTCTTTTTGTTGTTTAAAAGAAGTTCCAAGCCCCGTGATCTTTTTGAGGGATTGAGTATCGTTGTTAGCGTTACAGCACTTTTGGTGTTGAATATTTGGATCGATAAATACAACGTTCGTTATATTCTTCCGGTCTTTTTGTTTTCCCTTATTCCAATTGTGAATTTGTTAGCAGCGACTCCCAAAAAGATTCGGTATTTTCTCTTGGGTGTTGTATTGATTCTATCCCTTCAGCGCATAGCGAACTATGTACAGGAGAGAAGTCTTTATTCTATTTCGTTATATATGAATCAGGATAGTCAGTGCATCGCTAATGCGATAAGTGCGAAGAATCTGAAAGGGCAAGCGGGGGGAGCAACTTACTGGCCTTATAAAATGCTCAAAGCTTTTGGTGAATCCTCATTGAAGCTGCGTCAAGTTACACCTGAACTAAACACCTATACCTGGCTTTCGAACTCTCACTGGTTTCCGGAGGGAGATCTTGGCTATCTTGTGATTGAGGATATTCAAAAAGAGCAAATTTCCCATTTTCTTGCTGAAGCCCATGTTGGCATCCAAGCCATGTTCTCTTGTGGTAAGTGGAGCTTGCTAACTCTGGATAAACCCTTAAGTAGGGGCTCCACCATTTACTAAAGATGTTTAGCCATGGAGTCTAGGATTTGACGGCAGGCTGTGCCGTCGCCAAAAGGATTCTTCGCCTCTGACATCTTTTTGTAAATCGCCGGAGTGTCGAGAATCTCTTCGGCCACTTTCAGGAAAGCGCTTTTTTCCAGGGGGATCAGTTTCGAAGTGCCTGCGGTAATCGCCTCTGGACGTTCAGTTTTTTCTCTAGCAACTAAAACGGGTTTCCCCAAAGAGGGGGCTTCTTCTTGGATTCCGCCGGAATCCGTAATGATGAAGTGGGCTCGGTTCATTAAATAGACAAAAGGCACATAGTCTACCGGTTCGCAAAACCATATTTTGCTATCACCAGGTTTTACTGATTTTGTAACCCAGGCCCCGTGATTTCTTATGATTTTTTGCGCTGACTCCCTGACTGCAGGGTTCAGGTGAAGAGGCATGAGGATCTCGATGTCGGCTCGTTGAGATAAGGCTACCAGAGCTTTCATTACCTCCTCCATGGGAGGGCCGAAAGATTCTCGCCGATGAATGGTTACCAAAATAAGTTTTTTACTCGCATCTAAAAAGGAGAACTGCTCTGCATACTCCCTCTGTTGGGAGGGATCTCCTTTGAGCTTCTTATGGACCTCAAGAAGAGCATCGATTCCGGTATTTCCGGTGACAAAGATGTCTGAAGATGGAATGCCTTCTTTGAGGAGGTTGCCCCTTGAAACCTCAGTGGGGGCGAAGTGCATTTTGGCGATTAGTCCAGTAGCTCTTCGGTTGAACTCCTCTGGGAATGGAGAGTAAATATCTCCCGAACGCAGGCCGGCTTCGACATGAACAACGGGAATTTTATGATAGAACGCGATGAGGCTGCCAATGAAACAACTTGAGGTGTCTCCCTGGACGACAACGGTATCGATTTTGTAATTTTTGAGAATATTCTCCAGGCCACCGAGAACCCCGAGCGAAATATCGGCAAGGCTCTGTCCTGGTTTCATAATATCGAGATCAAAATCAGGGGAGATATCGAAAAAATTCAGGATGGGCTTTAGCATCTCTCTATGTTGACCAGTTGAGCAGACATAAACCTTAAAGCGAGCATCCTTTTTGGCGCTAATAATAAAAGGAGCAAGTTTGATGGCTTCGGGTCGTGTGCCGAAAATAACGAGGATGCTTTTCATCAGATAAACCTCTCATGAATGGTATACTCTGTCCGCTAAGGGCTCAACCTCTATTTGTACGGATTTGACGGTATTGGCAATGGAGAATGGATGACATTGACGGAATTGGTAATATGATTTCGAATAGTTTTGGGGAGTCTATACGAATGAGAAGTTTTGGGAAGCTGTTTTGGCAAATAGTGATCTTTCTATTTTGTGCCTCTATTTTTACCTCCAAAAGTGGACTAAGTATTTTTGGCGTGCTCCTCTT
>JANJTG010000476.1 GCA_024711265.1 Bdellovibrio sp.
GCGCTGGGGCGCGAACCGGAGCGCCCGGCGGATCTCGACGGCATCGAGAGCCTGCCCCAGCGCGTCGAGGTGATGGCGCCGGACACGGACGCGGTCAAGCGCTTCATCGTCGACCGCGTCGGCGCCTGACGACCCGGGCCGGCGCAAGCGTGCCGGCCGAGCCGTTCCCGCCCTGCCGCCGGCCCGGAGAAAACTCAGCGCGCCTGTTCGGGCAGCACGATATTGACTTCGAGCACCTCGAAGTTGTCCTGCTTGTCGAGCTGGACCTTGATGTCGTCGGGCGCGACCGCGACATACTTTGAAATCACCTCGATCAGCTCGCGCTGCAGCGCGGGCAGGAAGTCGATGGTCGGGCTGCCGCTCGCGCGTTCGTGGGCGATCAGCAGGGAGAGGCGGTTCTTCGCGATTTCCGCGGTCTTCTTCTTTTCGCCGAACAGGCGGGTGAGCAGGGACATCTCACTTGCCTCCGAACAGGCGCTTGATCAGGCCGGGTTTCTCGTAGCTGACGAAGCGTAGCGGGCAGTCCTCGCCGAGGAAGCGGCTGACGACATCGGCGTAAGCCTCGGCGACGTCCGTGCCTTTGAGGTGAATGGCCGGGGTGCCCTGGTTGGAAGCGTGCAGCACCGATTCGGATTCGGGGATGACGCCGATCAGCGGCACGCGCAGCAGCTCCTGCACGTCCTTGTAGGAGAGCATTTCGCCTTCTTCGACGCGCTTGGCCGAGTAGCGGGTGAGCAGCAGGTGCTCCTTGACCGGTTCGCCGCCTTCGCGGGCACGCTTCGATTTGGACTGCAGGATGCCGAGGATGCGGTCGGAGTCGCGCACCGAGGAGACTTCGGGGTTGGTGGTGACGATCGCCTCGTCGGCGAAGGTCAGGGCCATCACCGCGCCACGCTCGATGCCTGCGGGAGAGTCGCATACCACGTACTCGAAGCCCAGGTGCTCGAGTTCTTCGAGCACTTTTTCGACGCCTTCCTCGGTCAGGGCATCCTTGTCGCGCGTCTGCGAGGCGGGCAGGATGAAGAGGTTTTCGCAGTGCTTGTCCTTGATCAGGGCCTGG
>JANJTG010000477.1 GCA_024711265.1 Bdellovibrio sp.
CCTCGTCGGCTACGGCACGACGGCCACCTGCTTCGAGACGGCCACCATCAACACCAACCTCACCACCACCACCGCCGCGGCCCGCGGGACCGGCGGCTGCGCTGACACCGGCTCCAACGCCGCCGACTTCACGGTCGGCACGCCGACGCCGCGCAGCTCGGCGACGGCGCCGAGCGCCTGCACCTGCAACTGAGCCGAGTGCCCAGTCGCTGAACGGCGCCGCGGGCCGGTGGGGAAGACACCCCGCCGGCCCGTGGTGTTTGCGGGGCGTGAGGGGAGGGACGAGCCGACGGCGGCACCAGCGGAGGCCGGCGGCCAGGGCGGTGGGCGTGGTGCTCATTCCGCGCAGCCCCAATACTTCGGGCGCGAGGTCTCAAAGGACCAGACGAGGTTTGCTTTAGGGGTGTGGTGACACCCCTCACCGCAACCTGGTCGACCTTGGCGACGAGGTCGCGGGGCTGCGCGCTACGAGCACGGCCGCCACCACCTTGGCTCGCCGATGTCCTCGAGGCCGCCGTTCACCCACGCCCGGGCGAGCGCCGCGTCACTTCTTCTTCTTCATCCACTCGTCGAGGTACCGCGCGATGGCCAGCTCGCTCTGCACGTCGAGCTCGGTGAAGCGCAGGTGGAAGTCGATGCCCACGCCCGCGGCCTTCACGCGCAGAATCTCCCCGCGCGCCCGCAGCTCCTTCGGCACGCCTGGCAGCCGGAAGCGCACGTCGACCTCCGTGCCGTGGGGGGCGGTCTTCCCGCGCCAGTAGATGCCGCCGAGCGACATGTCTCCGTCGCGCTCCTCCCACTCGGCGTCGCGCTGGCCCACGTCGCGCACGAGGAAGGTCATCGGCACGCGCGGGCTGTCGCGGCGCTCGTCGTCCGTCTGGGGCTTCTTCTTGTCTGCAGCCATGGTGCTCCTTGTCGGGAAAGGAAGAGAGGAGGGCGCGCCTTCAGACCGTCGGCGCCACCGCGTCGAGGAAGGCGCCGAGCAGGTTGGTGAACGTCCCTTTCACCCGGTTCGCCGTCTCCGAGACCTCGTCGTGCGACAGCTTCTGCTGGCTGATGCCCGCCGCGAGGTTGGTGATGCAGCTGATGCCCGTCACCTTCACGCCCATGTGCGAGGCGACGATGACCTCCGGCACGGTGCTCATGCCCACCGCGTCGCCGCCGAGCGTGCGCAGCATGCGAATCTCCGCCGGCGTCTCGTAGCTCGGGCCTGCGAGCGAGACGTACACGCCCTGCCTCAGCGTCACGCCCTCTGCCGCGGCGACCTGGTCGAGCACCGCGCGCGCGTCCGGGTCGTAGGCCTTCGACATGTCGGGGAAGCGGGGCCCCAGGGCCTCCTCGTTCGGCCCGATGAGCGGGTTGTACCCCGCGAGGTTGATGTGGTCGGTGATGGCCATCAGGTCACCGACGGAGAAGCCGGGGTTGATGCCCCCCGCGGCGTTGGTGACGGTGAGGTGCTTGACGCCCAGGCGGCACAGCACGCGCGCAGGGAAGGCGACCTGCCACGGCGCGTAGCCCTCGTAGAAGTGCACGCGGCCCTGCATCGCCACCACGGGCACCGCGCCCCGGTAGCCCAGCACCAGGCGCCCCGCGTGCCCGTGCACCGACGAGGTGGGGAAGTCGGGGAGCTCCCGGTAGTCGATGGCCACCGCCCGCTCGAGGGAGTCCGCGAAGGCCCCCAACCCCGAGCCGAGGATGACGCCCAGCTTCGGCTGGAAGCCGCCCGCCTTCGCCCGAATCGTCGACACACATGCGTCGAGCCGTGCCACCAGGTTCTCTGCCATGGGGGCGAGGATATACAGACCCCCGGAAGTCCTACAGTTTCTGACCGGGTGGGCGAGGCGCCTGAATCGGTTGCGCGGGGCCCCGTCGGTGCGCCTACCCTTTCAGCCCCAACCCGGAGGTCTCCCCATGGTCCGCATCCTCGCGCTCGTCTCGCTCCTCGCCCTGCCGGCTTTCGCCGAAGGGCCCGCACCGGCGCCGGCCCCGGCCGGTGACGCCGCCGCGGCCCCGCCCGCCGGGGGCGCCGCCACCACCGCCACCCCCAAGGGCTCGGGCACGAAGAAGGAGAAGCCCGCCGCCGAGGCCCCGGCGGCCGAGCAGGCCCCGGCCCCGGCGAAGAAGTAGCGCGCCCTCACGGGAGGGGGCGCCGCGCCTGCGCGAGGGTCGTCGGCCC
>JANJTG010000225.1 GCA_024711265.1 Bdellovibrio sp.
CGAGTGCTCAGCCATGATTAAGAAAATCTTTGGCGAACAGATTGATATTCATGGCGGCGGGATGGATCTGATCTTCCCGCACCATGAAAATGAGATCGCGCAAAGCGAAGGGTGCACCGGAAAACACTTTGTGAAGTACTGGATGCACAACAATATGCTCAACTTCGGCGGTCAGAAGATGTCAAAGTCTTTAGGTAACGTGGTCACGATGCGTGAGTTCATGGAGACTTACAACGCCGAGATCTATAAGTGGATGATCCTATCTGTTCACTATCGTTCGATGAGTGACTTTAGTGATGCAGCCATCGATCGAGCGGTTGCGGGTTTGGCCCGTGTCTATTCGGCTTTGTCGTTGGCAGAAAGTTATCTGTCTCCTGAAGTGACCGCTGTTGATTCTGGTTTTGAAAAGATCACGAAAGAGGCGTGGAGTAAAGTTGAGGCGGCTCTGAATGATGACTTTGGAACTCCAGAAGCTTTTGCAGCGATGTTTGAGGTGGTTCGTCAATTTAACAATCAAGTGCGCCGAGGTCTTAAAGCCAACCCTGCCATTCAGGGAAAAGCGCTGGCCTTTGTGAGTTTTGTGAGAAAGTTCGGCGGACTTTTAAGTCTCTTCCAAGAACCTGCTCACGAATTTTTGGTGAAACTTGATGACATGCTTTTAAGAAAGATGAACGTCGAGCGTTCGCAAGTGGATGCTGTGGTGGCAGAACGAACGAAGGCCCGGGAAGCGAAGGATTTCGCAAAATCTGATGAGCTTCGTGCGAAGCTCACCACTATGGGTATTTCAGTGAGCGACACCCCCGAAGGAAGCTTCTGGGAAGTGACGAAGTAAAGGGGCTTATCGAGCCCCTTATATTGAGATCATCACCTTCATGGTCTTTTCTTTGCCAGCATTGGCAAAAACCTCGTATGCCTTGAGCATCTCATCCATCTTAAAGCGATGGGTGACCAGTTTATCTGGAGCAATCGTTCCGGATTTCACGGTCTGTAGCAACATCGGTGTGCTATAAGTTGAGACCAGTCCCGTAGTGATCGTGATATTCTTGATCCACAAATCTTCCAGATGCAGCTCCACGCTTTTTCCATGAACGCCGATATTGGCAACATGACCTCCGGGGGTCACGATTTTTTGACAGATATCAAAAGTCGCGGGTATTCCCACAGCTTCAATAGCAACATCCACCCCAACACCGTCAGTAAGTTTTAAGATGGATTGAACGGCATTTTCGCGTTGAGAGTTCACCATATCTGTGGCGCCAAAACGGCGAGAGGTCTCGAGTCGACTGTCATCGAGATCGACCATGATAATTTTTGAAGGTGAATAGAATTTGGAGGTCAGTAATGTCGCCATTCCAATGGGGCCTGCGCCAATGATGGCGACCGTGTCGCCGGGCTGGATCTTTCCAGACAGGACGCCGATTTCAAAACCTGTTGGAAGAATATCACTGAGCATCAGTAAAGCCGCATCGTCAACACCTGCGGGCGCGTGGTAAAGACTGTTATCGGCATGGGGTATTCTTACATACTCTGCTTGGGTGCCGTTGATTTTGTGGCCCAGGATCCAGCCACCGTCTTTGCAATGAGCATAGAGTTGTTTTTTGCAGTAAGAGCAGCGCCCACAAGAGGTCACGCAAGAAATTAAAACACGATCGCCTTTTTTAAAATTGGAAACCGCTTCGCCGACATCCTCAATGACACCAATACCCTCATGACCCAAAATCCGTCCATCGGTGACGGCCGGGACATCGCCTTTGAGGATGTGCAGATCTGTTCCGCAAATAGTTGTATGTTGAACTTTGACGATGGCATCCGTTGATTTTTCAATTTTGGGCAAAGGAGCTTCGGCCCATTCCTTTTTTCCCGGTCCACGATAGATCAGTGCTTTCATAAGAACCTCCAAGGAAAATTATTGATCCCTGGGGCTAGCAATGACAATGGAGTCTGCGTAAAAACAACGAAATCGTTGGTCCTCTTGCGAGAGCATTAGAGTCCCGCAAGCAATGAGTCCAGATCCTTGAGATCCACTTTGGTTGTAAAATCTTTGGTGCTTTTACTGACCACTCCAAAGGGGATATCTCCCCACCATTTTTCGACAATAAGTCCTTCTGGGGTTGTTTCCGTGATCTTGCAGGTATCATAGGTTCCGGCAGGGGCTGTGATTTTCTCGCGGCTTCCTCCTTTTGAGGTGCATTCGCTAAGAAGGGATTGGAATTTGTCTGGCGTATAGAGTTCGGCGACTTCTATCACTTTAGAAGATTTCTTTTCCCCTAAAGTGGTTTCAAGTTTAATAGTCCACATCTGAGTTTGAGTATTGAAGGCACTTACTTCTTTTGAAATATGAACAGGGGTGCTTGAACCATCAAGAAGTCGAATGATTCCCGTCCATTGAACTTTGTCGCCGACGCCGGGATACGCCAAGCTTTGGGTGACACAAAGAAATAATAAAAGACCAACGGCGTATTTCATGTTCCATCCTCCATGTTAAGGGAAGAATGACATAAAGCTCTTCATTTGGAAGCGGATCCGCGCAGGACCTGTGAGGATACAAGGTCCCTATTTGCACTTTTACATGGCAGAGGGGATTAGCCTCAGTTCGTGAGTTTTTGCCGCAGCAATATCCTTCTCATCCATCAGCTGGGCACGGTATTTACCCTCTAAGAACAGCGGCACTTGGTCCTTATAAAAAGGCGACAGAAGATGGCCTGAAATGCCGATGGGATTGATGCCCCAACTTTTTTGCGGGTTCGCAAAATCGATGATTCGACGAGTGGAGGGGCCCGCAGTCACTTTGAAGTCACCACCCAGGGCGCGCATTTTATTGTTATTGATTTCGTTATAAGCTCCCGGCATAGGGTAGGGGCCTAAGTTGAAAATAAGATTCAAAGGAAAGCTTCGTCCCAGGGGGTGAGTGTACTCAACCGTGTGCAGACTTCCCCAGATGGGACTGTCTTTCATCTTGTTTACAGCCGCAAGGAAACCTTGAGTGAGCAGTTGAGAAAGATCTTTGCCCTTCTTCCATGGCGATTGGGGATCAAGAAGGACCTTTTTATAAAAGGACCAGGCATAAGGGGTGTTCAGATAGGCCTGACGTTTTTCTTCCTCCCAATCGCGCAGAAGCAAAAGAATATTTTCGTTATTCCACTGATGAAATAAAGAGGCTTCAGATGAGGAAATATCTGAGCGAAGATTCCACGCCTTTAAGGACTCAAGTTGTTTTGAATAGGTTTGCGAGTCGTTCGCGCTTAGTTCAAGACTCTCAAGAAGTTTTTCCAACAGGATTTTATTTTGGGCGTTGTAGTTTTCAGTTTGTAAAACTTTAAAATCTTCAGCACTCCAGAGATCCTTTTCTGACAACGCCTTGGTGATGGTTTGATAGCGATCATCGGCTTGCCAATCACCGCGAATTCCCCAAGAGAGCCCTGGAGGTCGTGAGTTGGCCGTCACGATAAATCCTTGAGGAGGGTTGACCAAGTGCGGTTTCTCTTCCCAGCGGAGAACCCGTTGATATTCGTCTTCACCTGAGGCGCCATTTAGAATCATGTCCGAGTTGGGGTTCTTTTTAACGGCGATGTCTCCAAATATCCACCAGGCGATGTTCTCGCTGTCTGCGTACATCACATTCAGACCGGGCGCAGTCGCATGCTGAAGGGCGCTTTCGAAATCCTTGAGGGTGTGGGCTTCGGCCATTTCGCGCAGGGATTTCATGGGATTATTTAACGGACGATGATAGGCCCACTTCAGTGCTAAACCCTTGTCACTCAGGACCTCGTCCATTAAAGGTCCGTGTAAAGTTTCAATCATCTCGAGGTGAAGATCGGGTTGATCTTTGATCTTAATGATCTCTGTCCATTCTTGATAGGGGGTGGGGTTGTTTTGAAAAAGAGCGGTCTTTTTCTCTCGATCCAGGGTTTCGCGATAAAGATCCATGTCGTCAGCCAAAGACATCGTAAATCCCCAGGCGTGGTGGCGATTGTGCCCAAGGATTGCAAAAGGGACGAGGGGCAGATAGTGGCCATAGAGTTCAAAGTCAGGGGTGTGAATATGAGCTTCGACCCAGACGGACGGAGATGAAAAACCAATGTGGGGATCATTTGCAAAAAGACTTTTGCCTGATTGAGATCGCTGCGGGCCTACCAGCCACGCATTGCTGCCGTCAAACGAAGCGGTGAAAAGGCCTTCAGTGAAAAGCTCAAAGGGCTTAAAAAAACTATGGTCCGCAATCTTAAGGGGAGATGAAAGGGGATCATTTCTCAGAGTCTGAAATTGCTCCTGAGGGAACTTCTTTGCAAGCTCGGTCATCAAAGGATCGGCTTTGAGTGCAATTCCAAAGCTATAAGCCATGTGGCCCGTCATGATAAAAGCATCAAGAGGAGAGAACGGTTGAGGTTTTATTCTTAAGATTTGCAGTTCGTAGGGGAGGGGGCGAGTTTCTATGTACTGATTGACGCCATCAAAATAGGCCTCCATCTCGGCCCACAGGGTGCTATCAAAACGTCCCTCGCGTTTTTCTAACTCTAACATGCGCTCCATAGATCTTTTCAGCATCAGGCTGCGATAAAGCTTATCACTTTTGAGCGCCGCCTCTCCAAAAACTTCGCTCAAGTTTCCTTGGGTCATCCGACGTGAAAGTTCCATTTGAAAAAGTCGTTCGCTGGCCATGACAAATCCCAAGG
>JANJTG010000487.1 GCA_024711265.1 Bdellovibrio sp.
TCGCGAACGTGGCGGTGGCTGACGGGGAGACCTGGACGGTCACCATCGACAACGGCACGGGCATCTTGACGACGCGGACGTTCCGGGTGGGCCTGCGGGTGCCGACGGCGGGGGCGGTGACGCTCAACTCGTTCACGGTGAACAGCGGGCAGCCGCTCTTCTTCGTGGCGCCGAACGGGAACATCAACCATGAGCCGGCGGCGGGGACGCCGAAGTCGACGACGTACTTCGCGGACCAGTCGGCGGGCAATGCCGGCGCCCAGGCGAGCATCACGGTGGCGGACGTGAACGGCACGACCTACGGGACGGATCTGGGGACGCTGCAGGTGCTCTACGGGGCGAGCGCGGTGGAGACGCACACCATCAACGCGCAGCCGTTCACGCTCGGGGCGACGCAGCTGACGCTGCCGCACAACACGACGGGGCAGTTCGTGGTGCGGGTGACGTCGGCGGCGGGTAACTCGGTCGACGTGGTGTCGAACGCGGGCACGGTGGACGTCATCGCGCCGGCGGCGCCGACGGTGGGGCAGACGCTGACCTCGGCGCGCGCGGCGACGGTGACGCTGACTTGGAGCCCGGTGTACGACGACGGGTCGGACTCGACGAGCGGTGGGCTCGTGGGGGGGCCGTCGACGCAGCTCGCTGGCTACGACGTACGCTGGACGACAGCCTCAGTGCTCGCCAACAATGGAATGTCAGCTGTGACGGACTTCTTCGGGTCGTCGGCACGCGCCGACGGCCTCACTGCTTGGTCTGCGACGACAATCAGCAAGCCGTTGATGGTTCCTCCAATCAACACCTACTTCATCGCAGTCAGGGCTCGTGACGAGGTTGGCAACTACTCAGAGCACTCCGCTCCGGTATCTCTGCAGAACCCGTGGACGCAGGTTGCTCTCACCGGACCGGTCGGTAGCAATTTCGGTCAGTCGATCGTTGCGGCTGGTTCTGTCGTTGGGGGTCCAGTTGTCGACGTCGTGATAGGCGCGCCCAATCGGCAGACAAATCGTGGCTCGGTTTTCGTTGTTGAGGGTGGGTCCTCCTTGTCCGGCACGATTGCATGTCCGTCGGCCGCGTGTTCGGAGTTGACCGCCCCGGACACAGCGGGGCTTCAGTTCGGTTGGGACATTTCGAGCGCAGGGAATGTGGGCGATGTCGCGACGGAGTCGCTCTCGGACATTCTCGTTGCTGAGCGAGGTTCTTCCACGATTGTTGGACGCGCATTCCTGTTCTTCGGAACAACTGCTGCGAACATCGACTCAACTCTAGCTATCGAGTTCCGGGGGGCGACGGCGGCCGAGCGCTTCGCCTCGATGGCGCAAATCATCAAAGATCTGGACGGAGATGGTCTTGACGAAGTCTTGGTCTCGGCCCACGCATTCAATGTCACGCAGGGCCGCATCTATATTTTCAAAGGCCGGTCCCGCGCAGCCTGGTTGGCGGCACGAACTGCAACGGATCCTTCTACAATGGTTCCGTACGTACCGACATCACAGGCGAACTGGATAATTGAGGGGCCAAATCCACCTGTCGTAGCCATTGGCAATGCGCTGGGCTTGGAGCGCTTTGGAGTCGCGCAGCTCGGCGACCTGGACAGCGACGGTCGCGCGGACTTCACTGTGCCGATGTCCTTGGACAGCATCGGTCGCCTGCATTTGTTTAGCGGCGGTCAGATCGCTGGTTCAACGGCGCCCGTTCCAGTGGCTGCTGCTCTTCAGACGTTGCAGGGTGGGACATCGACCAACAACTCATTGACTGGTTTCGGGACACGTGCCTTGGGTGGTGTTGATGTGAGCAATGCTGTCGCTTCCGACCTGATCGTTAGTAGGCCCGCCGCCTCGACTGTCTTCGTCTTTGCTGACCTCGGTGCGACCGGTGCCGCAGGCGGTTCGGCATCATTCACTGTGTCGGGAACCAACAGCTTTGGTACGCATTTCTCGGTAGGAGACATCAATGGCGACGGGAGGGCGGACCTCGCTATCGGAGAAGGCCGGACTTCCGCCAATCGCGCGTTTGTCGTCTACCAGCGTGCCAACGCTTTCGAGTCCCCTGTTGGCACCGGAACGCCGAACTTCTGGGTGTCGAGTTTCTCGGGAACTGCGCTCGGACGTGTGACAGCAATTGCAGAAATCACTGGTGCCGAAGGTCCGGACCTACTGCTTGGAGATTACCTTGAGAACACCGTCCGAATCTGGCGCTAAGCGGCGCTACATCAAA
>JANJTG010000263.1 GCA_024711265.1 Bdellovibrio sp.
GACAACTCACCAGGCTTGCTACTTCCAAGACACACAGATTGCTTGTACTCCTGGAACTGGCGCTAAAGACTGTTCTAGCGGCGTGTGCCACACTCGTTGTATCTGTACTAACAACAACGGCGGTGAGTATCTTATGGACTATATGAAGGGTTCATACAACACTTGGAATCCTGCTGTTCAAACTCAGAACTCTTACACTCCTGCTGGGTGGAGCAACTCTTGGTCTGCAACAACAAAACAAGCTGGCGCAGCTAACTACGAAACATTGGTTGGTCACACGGATGCTTTCGCAACTCGCATCAAAGAACTTAGCTTCAACTTGGGTTCTGAGCTTTATGGCGCAGAGTACTTCGTGGACATCTGCTACCGTGGACCTCAAATTGAGTACTTCGCTGACGGCGTAAATGCTCGTTTCGGTTTGTTGGCTCAGGCTTCTGCAACAGATTTCATCGCTAACGCGGTAAATCCTGGTGACAATCACCCTGACAGCAACGGTTACAACAACGGCCAAGGCGGATTGTCTATGAATCCTGCGACAGGTCCTAAGTACACTTCTCTTGCTGGTTTGACTGTTCAAGCTTTCACAGTTTGTGATCTTCAAGGTTTGGGAACTTACGATTTCGCACATAACGGTTCTACTGCTAACGTAGGTAACTACAACACATTGTTGAACGAAGCGTCATTCTCTAACTGGAACAATCCTTCTGAAGGTGGCGGCGACTACTTCTATTCTTCAAACGCTCCTCTTATCGGATCTGCTGCGAACTTGATCGATACAACGATCTCTTCAAACAGCAAAACTCCACGCTTCTGCCGCATCCGTTACGTATTTAAAGAAACTAACGGCGCAGCGGGCTCTTCTGCTCTTAAGAACTTGAGACAGTGGCAACGTCACGGCGCTGAGATGTGTACATACACTAAGATCGAGGAAGCTCTTTAATTAGCTCCTGATTTTTTTAAAGAATGAACCCCCGAAAGGAAGTCTGAAATTATGAATACAAAAAGAATAACACTCCTCTTTCTTTTGGGCGGTTTACTATTTATGGCAGGCGAAGTCTTCGCCTGCCGCGCTTCCCGCGACATGAAACACAGTTTCGCGCTTAATTTCGATGAAGCTCCTGCCGTTAGAGTTTATGGCGACGGAGTCGGCTCGACTCTCCTTCCTCAAACTATAGACAAATGTAATGAAAGCGCCGGTAAATTTTTAATGCTCAGCAAAGGCGTTTTTATGCCGGGGCTGGTTTCCGACGTAGCAGATATTTCTCTTGATGGTGAAGTTCCAAACGACAAAGTTTGTCGCATCGAGAATCCCATTTTCTCGAAGCCTTTGGATCACAATCAAAAGAAATCTCTGGTTAAAAAACAACATCAGTTCCTTAAAGAATGCACCTTCATCACGGTGGCCGAGATGAGCGGTCGTCCTTTGCGCTACAATGCCTTCCAACCTTTCTGTAAGGTCACCAACATGGGCGCCAGCATGGTTCAAATGGAAGGCGACTACTGCTTCTTACAAGTTAATCCTAGCTACAACCTCGCTATCTCCATGGGGCTTAAGGCTCAATGTGCGACTTTGGATAAAATGAAAGAACTTGGCTTGGAGTTCGGAGACATCGAAGCCTCTTTGAACTCTTATGTTACGGGTGATGACACGGGCATGAGCACCGAGGTCGACCCCATCGGTTCTTCACGCTATCGTTTCACCTTACAAGCTCCCAAAAACCTCATCCCCCTAAGTGACGACTTGGGATTGGAAGCCCCCCGCTTCCCAGCAACTTATGAAGCTGAAATGAATATCGGTGAACTGCGCTTCCGCCCTTCAGGGTCTGAACGCGTGGATCTGGATATGTATCTTTCCGTCGACAACATGAATGCTCCTTTTTGCAAAGACGGACTTTGCGCGGGCGCCTCAACATATAATATTCCTGTCGCTGCCGAAATCGAGATCTATCGCATTGAAGCTAGCGGCAAGAAAAGTTTCGTAGACGGTTGGACGACCGGGGGTATCGCGCAGGGAAACTGGAAGGGGCTTTTACGTCTTCCCCAGCATACTATTGATGGAGAAGGCTTCAAAGCGGGCGATAGTTACAAAGTCATCGTCACGATGTATGACCCTTTCGAGGACTTTTATATCTTCTTGTCACAAGCAGAGCAGTTTTTGATTGATCTTAAAGGTGCCAACGGAGTCGCTGGTTTGGATTCTATTCCATCCTTGCAGGCCCTCACCAACCTGACCGGACTTCCCAGCCTCATGGGACTTCCCGACATCTCTTCAAGTGACATCAATAGTGATCTTGAAATGTCTTTAAGCTATTTCAAAAAATTAGGAGCCACTCGCTTGTGGCCAACTTACTACTCAAAAATCTGTGACCCCAGCCATGGAGCCTGCTTTGTGCCCGGAAAACAAAAATTCTGGAATCGCTTCACGGCGGACTTCCAAATCGGGGGAATGAGCGGCGCGGGCATATACGAGCTAAAAAAAGTTCATGTTGTTAAAGAATCCCCACGTGGAGTCGTCATGGATCGCCAGGTTCCCACTCTTCCTAGATACACTTGCGAGCCGTAGTCATGATGAAATACACTTTACTTTTCGCATTGCTATTTATCACCAGCATCTCTCAGGCCTCTCAAGTCGGCTTTAACAGTACAAACTCCGATGATCTCTATGTCTGCAACGTCAGTTTAACGGCGACACCGACAGAGAATTCTATCGGGAAAATCATGGGTAGCCTGACCTATGAAGATCTCACGAAGAATGCAACCTCGCCCTGGAGAGTCGTCAGCGGCGGCTTCTCGCTTTCTGAATCCTCTCTTTCCCCTTTCGACGATCAAGCGCAGTGGTCCGCAAAAATCACAGATCTAAAGCTGGCTTTCACAACCGAACAGATGGGCGTGGGATATAAAGTTCATGTTTGTTACCTGGGTCCCGTGGCAAACAAAAAGGGCAAGAATGATTTAACAGAAAAAGAGTACAGCGTGATTGCTTCTGTTTATCATTCCATGACCAACTACGCAAAAATGGCAAATCTGTACTATCGCATCACCACCGCATGTGATTTGCGAAACCGCCAGTCCGACGCTCGAAAAGCCAATGAAACAAGTCCCAGCTCCGAATTGACGGACTACTACTATGTGACGAACTGGGCCCCTTTTGACGGAACCCTCAAGGAAACTTCTTTGGTCTTGAACTCCAGATCCCCTCAACAGGTTCCCCGCTTTTGTGAAATCACTTATGAGTTTAAAGAAGCCTCGACAGATCTCAGACCCAATGAACTTTATATGACGGAAGTAAATCTGTCCGTGGATGTTTTATAGGTTTTCTATGAAGGCAATCCTTTTATCCATTATCTTACTGATCTCAGCCCACAGCGAAGCCGCCGTCTGGGAAACGACCCACTCTTGGTCTGAGACCTACGAAGCGCAATACTCTCAGTGGATCAAAGACACCTTCAAGTATGATATCTTCTCCAACCCCTCCGGCGCCTGGTACGGAATCCCCACCGATTGTGCGGATGCTGTCTATGCGGCGCGAATCATCTTCGCTTATGAAAACGCCCTTCCCGTCAGCTTCACAAATATCGAAAATATGCGCGCCAACCTGAGCAATGAAATGACTCTCTGGGATGGCCTGCCTGAAAAGGAGAAAGTCCGTCGCTTCATTCGATATGTTTCAGATCTTACAAGCACCCAAACATTGGGATACGACACCTACCCAATTCAAATCAGTCGCGAAACCTTCCGCCCCGGAGTTATTTTTGTTAACCCCACTTTAAGTCGGGAAGATGAAAACATCGTTGGAACACGCGGCGGTCATGCTGAAACCGTTATTCATATCGAAGAAAATGGTTTTATCAGAACCCTTTATTCCACAACCCCCAGTAAAGTCCGCGATTTAATAACCACGAGAAATCCATACTCTTGGCCGATCAGCCGTCTTGGAGGATTTCGCGCATGGAAAACAACCAAGACATCCGACCTAGTAAGCCAAGTTCAATTTGAAGTTGCGGGATGGAGCCCCCAGATTCGTCCCACGCGCAAACAGATCTATCAGTGGCATGAAACCATTCGTCGCCAGATACGTCTGCGCCCACCGACGATTGATGAACGCAGCGATGTCGTCATTGAGAGTATCTGCAATCTCTGGCAAGGGAGAGTCGACGCCATCAACAATGCCTGGAAAGCCATTCAGAATAATAGTGGACGTTGCCTTTCCGCTGACCTCATGGATGAACATTCAACGACAAAACGAGACGCCCGTCTGCGCGAAGCCTATGGACAGCTCAATGACCTGATGTACTGGCGAAAAAATGAATACAACATCTCTGACGCTGTCGGCGATATCAAAGATGCCAAAGAGCTTTTAAGACAGTGCACGGTAATAACCAGTCTGCATGCGACGGATGCCTGGGAATTGTTTCTTAAAATGATTGATAATCATCTCGTGTCGGATGCTTCATGGAGTCCCGCGGTTCGCTGGGGAGAAACTTTCAAACAAAGAGGTCAACAATGTCGCTGATTGCTTCAACTCTTCTTGTGACTTGCCTTGCCTACGGACCTGCCGTCACTCGCGAGAACAATCTTAAGTATAAATTCCTGCAGCCGATTGAGATCGCCAACAACGTCATGCGCACAGTGGGTGTAAATCAAAACTCCGAATTTGAAGTCTTTGAAGCGAGTCTGACTGAAGATCGCTCCGATGCTTGCCCGAGCACCATCAGCGGCAAACAAAATAACGGCGCCATTATCGCTCTGAAAGGTCTCTACACCGGGCCTAATGGTTATACTCGAGGCGTTTTAATTTTTGATGATTCGCAAGGGGAAAGATACAAAGCCCTGGTGGAGTGTCCTCATTTTGCGATCAACCCCTCCTGCCAATCCGCTGACGACGCCATTCACGGTTGGGAGTCTTTTTAAATACGAATGACTGAGTTTCGCTCCCTAAAGAAGGCGTCCACAGCTTCTATCAATTTTCGGATATTGAAGGGCTTCGCAATAAAGCCCACGAAATGAGGCGAGCGGGTCAACTCCATCTCACCGCCACCGACATACCCGGAAATAATGAGGACCGGGGTTGGTTTGCTCTGAGAAAGATCTTGAAGATTTTTGAGTAGCTTAAATCCGTCCCACACTGGCATCTGAACATCGCTGATCACAAGATCGGGATTCCAAGACTTGATCTTATCAAAAGCTTCACGCCCGTTCGCCGCTGAATTCACTTCATAGCCAGCTTTCTCTAAAAACTTCGCTAAAAGAAGAACAATATCAGGTTCATCGTCCACTATCAAAATTTTATACTTCATACGAGATCCCCAATTCGCGGCAGCTCCAAGACAAACCGGGTGTTGAGGCTTTCGGTATCCAAATACAATCGTCCGCCGTGATTCTCGGCGATGGCCCGACCAATGCTTAGACCCAGCCCCATTCCTTGACCTTGAGGCTTACTCGAAAAAAAAGGATCCATAATCTTGGGAACGATCGCGGGATCGATTTGACCGCTATCCTGCACACTCAGCTCATAGAATCCGTTTTTCATCCCCACGGATAGAACTATCCACTTTTCTGATCGATTCGCCAGCGCATCAATAGCATTATTAAGCAGATTTAAAATGACTTGAGAAATTTCTGCGGAGTTACACAATAACGGCAACCTTTTTGACGGCACCTCAACCTTAAAAGAGATATCTAAAATTCTCATTCGATCTTTACAAAAAGAGAGTGTCTCATTCACAATCTGACCCAGATCATTTTCAGTTCTTTCCATACTTCGATGATCCTTGGCCACCTTTCTTAATCCCTCGGTGACACGAGCAATGCGCGTAACGGCCTCCTGGATCTTCGCCGACTTTTCAGCGACCTCCGAAACACTCATGGTTCCACTCTGTGCATCCTCTTGCATTGTATCCGCGTACATATTGATGATCGTCAGAGGATTGTTGATCTCATGGGCAACACCTCCAGCCATCCGGCCAATGCTGGCCAACTTATTGG
>JANJTG010000269.1 GCA_024711265.1 Bdellovibrio sp.
AAGGGGTTTGTAAATCCCTATCCCGTGGTTTGTGATTTGGTGGCGAAGAAGATCTTTTTGGATGATGAACATATCAAAAAATGGAAACGCACGTGTCATCGTCGCAGTCGTTTGGTGACGCCGTATTCACCGAAAAATCTGGTAATTAAAGATATCAATAATGTTTTGGGGTTGCTCAATGTTTCTCATCTCGAGGTTTATGACTCTTCCGATGTGAAGAGTATCTGGAGAGGCGAAAGCTTGGAGACCGGCATTGAAAGCGAGTTTGTCGACAGCGAACTGGTTATTTTTCGGGTTCATCCTCAATCTCCCGCAGAGCAGTTGGGTCTAAAAAAAGGGGATGTTATTAAAAGTATCAACGGCGAACAGCCCAATCCCTGGGAGGCACAAACTCTTTCCGGGACTTATCTGATCGAGCGCGGCCGGGAGGAAAAGACTTACAAAGTCAAAACCTCCGCGATTGTTCGTTCAGAGTCCGTCCGTTTTGAAAAACTCAAAGAGGCTTCCGCGTTGGTGCAAGTGCCGTCTTTTCGGGCGACTTTTTTTCAAGACCAGGAAATGCGGGAGTTAGGGAATAAACTTCAAGGGGTGCAACGTTTGGTCGTGGATTTGCGTGGCAATATCGGTGGAAATTTTGTCGCGGGATTAAGATTTTTGTCTTTGCTCATGTGCTCGCCAGAGGAAGTGGGTCGTTTGATTCGTCCACGTTTTGAGAAAAAAATCAGCGCTGAATTGCCGAACGATCTTCGCGATGAAGAGCAGCTTCAGATTCTGGATCAGCATCGTGAAGTGATTTTGAAAACCTTTAAGAATGGATCTTGTTATCAGGGTGATATTCGGGTTCTGGTTGACGGGAAAACCGCCTCTGTTGCCGAGATGGTCGCGCAGGCGCTCAAAGAATTTCGCCGCGCCCCACTGATGGGGAGCCCCAGTCGCGGACAACTGCTCGTGGGGGTCTGGTACCCTTTGAATGAGGTCGGCCCCGGGGTGGAAATATCCATTCCAGAAGCCCTTTACTTGAGTCGTCGTCAGCATCGAATTGAGGGACTGGGCGTGGAGTTGGACAAAGTGCTTTATTACAACCTCTCGGAAATGCAGGCGGGTATTGATTCTTGGGTGAAAAAGGCCCTCGACTAGACCCTCAAAATTTAGATTTTTGTGAGTCAAAATGAGATGATCACTTTAATACGTCAAACATCTTTTGTTCGTGTGATCATCTCTTTTTCAGTAAGAGAGAATAGGATACACTTATAAACGGCACACTCTTCGCAATCGAATGCTACAGGACACTAGCGAGGGGTATAAAAATGAGGAATGCGAAAGTGATCGAATTTCCAAAGGCTCAGTCAGTAAGAAAAAGACTGCAAGACAAAGCACAAGAGCAAAAAGCTGTTCTTATCCTCTCTATCGCTTCAGTTCTTATTATGACAGTGTTCCTTAACCAATGGCTTATGCAAGGACCGGATTCATCTTTGACTTCGGGCGGCTCTCGTAACGTAGCGAGCTTTCAACCTGCCACTTTCGCTAAAGATGTGAAGTGGGAACATGATCTTGCCAAAAAGCTGGCTTCCGATAAGTCCACTCTTTCAGCAAGTTTAGCGGAAGCTCCGACTTTGCGTGATGAATTGATTTTTGGTTACCTTGAAGGCAAATACGGTATGAAGCTGGCTCAAGGTCGTATTGAAAGTCTGGAGTTCATTGATGCGCAGGCAGGTGAGCATCCGATGATGATCAATGACAAAGCTGAATTCTTAGCCAAGTACTCTGAGGCATTTGGTTTGAACTATGCCGAAGTCAGTCTTGTGCAAAAAACCGATTCAGAGCAGGTCTATAGTTTGATTGACTCTTCCAAACAAATCATCGGCAAAGCGCACTTCGTGATCGATGACCAGGGTCGAGTTTCCGAGATCAAGTTTACACAATAATCGCTTTAGTCTTTTTTGTCCCAAGCCGATACGATCTGTATGGTATTTCCAGACTTATCGGCTCCTGCGGGGAAGCCTCAGAACATTGATTCGACAGCAATTATTCCGATCGCCTCAGTGGCGGATCGTTTTGTGGCCCTGGTTCTTGATTTTCTAATTCTTTCTCCCATGATCAGTCTTTTTATTGCGAGCCTTGTGCGGAAGACAAAGACGTATTTCCTGCTCAATACGATGTCGCAAGAAGGTATTATTGCCATCTTTCTTGTGATCGCAGTGGTCGTTTTTTTAGCGACAATGCTGCAGGCATTCTTTCTTTATTTTTGGCAAGCGACTCCCGGTCAGCTTTTTTTGCAGATGCGGGTGATTTCTTATCCACATAAGCAAGCGCGCTTAACCCTGAATCAATGTTTCTTGCGTTCTTTTTTGTGGTGCAGTGGGTTTGTGTTATTGGCAATTCCGTACTTAGAAGTGGCCAGTCACCCGTTGCGGCGTGCTTTTCATGAAAGAGCCTCTGACACCTTAGTGATTACCTTAAAAAGAAACTATGACGACGGGCCTCTTCCTTTAGAGAGTCGTTTTATTTCTTCATGGATGCGCATGAGCTTTCTGTTTCTTTTGCTCTTTGGTGTGATTGGTTTCTTCAAGACTTACCACTCCTTGGCAGTAGGAGTTTACCGCGAAAAAGATCCTCAAGCTCCTTTTGCCTGTAAAGAGATTCAAGAATCAGAGCTTTCAGGGGTTTCGCGTTTGGATGCTGCTTTGTCCCTGTTCTTGGTGAACGAGATCTCCGCAGAGTGTTTGGATAAAGAAGCTGAGGCGTCGTTGTGGGGAGATCCAGTCAACTCGCAAGGTTTAGCTTATTTAGCGAAATTTTTGACTTCTGAAAGTTCCGAACAAGAGAAGTATTTCGAAAAGGTGTGTGAAGATGGCACCTCGTCGGTTTGTGCGATGGCTCGGTATATGCGCGAAGAAGGGGCTTTGGAGGATCTTGAGTTAGCGGACAAACAACTTTGGACGACCCGGCTTTTGTTGGCGGATGAAAAGTACAACAGCCAAGATTATGTCGGCAGTCTTAAGTTGATTGAGGATCTTCAGAAAATCTCTGTGTTAAAGTCCGCGCTGGAAAGACGTTACGTTCGTTCTGTATGGGCTTTAAATGAGACCATGCAGATTCAACCGAAAAAAGGCCGCGTTCCCGCAAGTGTGGACGGGGACTCATGGATTGACAGCTTCAAAGAGAAGTACGAGGTTCCATGATAATACCTTGCCCAGAGGATTTTCGCAGTTACCTCCGCTATCCGTTGACCCTGACGTTGGTTCTTCTGAATGTTTTTATCTTTATTTTGATTTTCAGTGGGATGAACTCCAGTATTTCATCGTCTTCTTTATTGCAAGGGGAGGGGATGACCTTAACGGGGCGTCTTTATTATCAATATCTTCAAGGGTTACCTCCTGAGGAGTTGTTTGAAAAGCCAGAGTGGATTCATCAGGTAAAATCTTATAATACGGAACAGATGGGCGTCTTAGGGGCTTACGCGCTTCGCGATGCCCGCTTTATGGCCCAGGCGGAAACTTTCACTTATCGAGGCGATGAAATTCAGATCTCACAGTGGAAAGATCAGCTTGTTCAGTTTCGCAAAAAATATCAACAGCAGTTGCTCTATAGGTTTGGATTGAGTTCGGCAGAAAAAGGTCCTTTGGCGTGGATCACGTATCAGTTTTCTCATTCAAATTGGATTCATCTGCTTTCAAATCTGGTCTTCCTGGCTTTGATCGGAATGGGAGTTGAAGCCTTGGCGGGCAGTGGGGTCCTACTGGGGCTCTATATTTTTGGAGGCTTGGCGGGAGGCTTGGGGTTTCTGTTTTCAGATGCTCATGGGACGGTCCCGATGGTGGGGGCAAGTGCCTCGATCAGTGCCCTTCTGGCGTTTTACTGTATGGCAGAAATGCGAAGAAGAGTTCGCTTTCTTTATTTTGTCTCGCCCATGCCCGGGCAATATGGGGCTATTTATTTGCCGACACTTTTGATCGTCCCTTTATTTTTAGTGGTTGATTTGGCCAGCCTGTGGTCGACCCCTGAAGGCTTAGGGGGAGGCGTGGCCTATGCGGCTCACCTCGGCGGATCGCTTATAGGCGCTTTATTGGGGATGGTTTATCGTTGGAAGGCCACCCCGGCTGTCACCCCTTCGTAACCCTGTAATTTCTTTAGCCCCATTGACAGAATTGTTACCCATACGTCACATTGGGCGGCAGAGGCTGTACATCACCCCCAAAACTAGAAATGGTGGACCCGAATGAAGCTAATGAAGCTCATTAAGTCAGTGATTGTTTTAACATCTGTATGTTTTGTTTGCGCGGCCGAGGCGGCTCAAACATCTCAAGTGATCCCCTACTACGGGGATGATTTCTATAACGCTTTGAAAGCTGGCGCCGCGAATGAAGATCTGCAAGTAGATCTGAAAACCGTTTTGCGAAGCTTTCATGTGATTCAAAACGGCAAAAACGACGTTCTGGTTTCCAACTGTCAGGGGCAGGGACGTTGTTATGGGCATCGCGCGATCGGTTACGATGCGGCTCGCGTGTTCTTGATGGGCAAGTACTATCTTGTGCCCAGTGGAACAGGGTACTCGATTCGTGACGTCTATTGTGACAAGGATCTGACCAGTCGGGACTTCCGCGGGCAAGGTCCTTCTCCTGGTAAAATTCCCGACAATCGTGTGATCAATATCGAACACACCTGGCCGCAAAGTCGCTTCACACGTGGATGCGCCGCTGCACGTCGGCCTGCGCCAAGGCGGCGAGCGGCATGTCCAGGTCAATCCCGCCGGCAAGCCGTCGATGAGCCATTTCCGGGTGCTGGAGCGGCGCGGCGGGCAGAGTTATTGC
>JANJTG010000287.1 GCA_024711265.1 Bdellovibrio sp.
AGCGAAACGTGTCGATCGTTGTTCGGTTCCTTCCCAATTGCTGAATCCGCCATACAAAATACGGTAGTCCCAAAAGTGAAGATGAATATTCAAAATGTTGCCGTTGCGATCGCCGCCGTTATAGTACTGGCTTTGGCCGTAGGCGATCACCAGATGGGCGTTCGGCGAAAAGTCCACCTTCACATCTGCGTTTAAGCGCATATTGAAATGATCATCGCTGTTTTCAAAATTAGTATTTGATCCCCAGACTCCCAGCCGGAATTGAGGGCCGAAGTTAAACCAAAAAGACCCCTGCAAAGCAGGAGATTTGTCTGATTGGGACAGCCCATTTTCAACATAGTGGGAAAGAAGACTCACATCCCCAGAAAGTTGAAAGGTGGGGGTGGTGTTGCCCTCGGCAGCAAAGGCGCCCAAGGCGGTCATAAAAATAATGATAAAAGCAATGTATCTTCGCATAGATAGTTCGAATCATTGTGAACCATTCGCTTTAGAAAAACAAAGAATTCGCAGTTACTGGGTGCTCTGAACTAGACCAACAGCGAAGATCAGGATAAGAGCATACTATGAATTTAGATCTTCCTCTTCATGAATACACCTTTGTAGCATTTGATACCGAAACCAGTGGGGCCTATCCCGTGGGATACGACGTGGTCGAGTTCGGGGCCGTAAAATGGTATCAGGGGCAAGAGGTCGATCGCCTTCAATTTTTACTGAAACCTCGCGAAGTGATGAGTGACTTCATCATTGGCATCCACGGCATCACCAATGAAATGGTCAAGGACGCTCCTTTGATGTCTGAACGAATTCAGCAAATCCATGATTTTTTTAAAGGGGCCATCGTGATGGCTCATCATGCTCCTTTTGACATGGGCTTTTTGGCGGCGGATTTTGAAAAGGCTCAATTGCCTCTTCCGACGGAGCCCGCTTTGTGTACAAGTCTTCTTTCCCGCAAATGGATTCATGGTGTTGATAACCACAAACTGCAAACATTGGTGAAGCATCTCAAGATTGATGGGGGCCAGGCTCATCGTGCTTATGACGACGCCAATGCCTGTTTGCAAGTGGGTTTGGCCTGTTTCCAAAAAATGGGCGAACAAGCGACCTTGGCTCAAGCAATTAAGAGTCAAGGTAAGAGTCTTTGGTGGAAAGACTATTCCTTACAGGCGCTTCGCGATGAAAAGGTCAAAACTTTGATTGAGGCAATTAAGTCCAAAAAAGACGTCGATATGATCTATCAAGGCGGATCTGCTAAAGGCGAAACTCGCCGCCTGACTCCCATCGGAATCGTACGCAATCCTGATGGAGATTATTTGCAGGCGTTTTGTCATAAAGATCAAAGTGCGAAAAGATATTATCTAAATCGTGTCGGCGATGTGGCGTTGGTTTTTTAGATTCCAACATTGGCTCACATCGGTCCCACTCTGAGACATGCCTTCTGGCATAGATCCTGATTAGTAGAAAAGTGAAAGACGACATACTCCCGCTCCTTCGAGAAGAGATGTCTAATTTTTTTACAGTGACGACGATAGTCAGGAGATCGCTATGAAGAAACTTGTGCAACCTATTTTATCCGGTACCTTAGCATTTTCGATGGCTCTAAGTTCCACCGCATTTGCTCAGGCTCAAAAGGTGGAGCGTCCTCCTCAATTTGTCTTATTGGCCTTTGACGGCTCTTACGAGAATAGTTTCTGGGAAGAATCCCGTGAATTCGCGAAAACCATGAAAGCCCAAGGTAAGAATGTGAAATTCACATACTTTGTTTCGGGAGTCTATTGGGTGCATGAGGGGAATTATGCTTTGTATATGCCTCCTCATAAAGAAGCTCAGTTTTCTTCGGCTCGCGAAAGACAGGCCGAAGTGGATCGTCGTCTTCGTGAGGCGACGGATGCTTCTATTTCTAAAGCGCAAAAAAAGCGCATTCGTGGACAATACTCTGACATCGGCTTTGGAGATAATCCCCAGGATATCGAAGAACGCGTAAATCAAGTGAATTTGGCTTATGAAGAAGGACATGAAATTGCGTCTCATGGAAACGGCCACTACAAGGGTGGAAATCGAGATGGAGAAAGCCGCAACTGGAATTTGAAACAGTGGCGTTCTGAATTCCAACAGTTTATTGATCTGATCTTTAACGTCTTTGAGAATAATAATATCCAGAATAGAACGAAGTATGCTTCAGGTTATGCTTTTGCCCCTGAAGAGATCACAGGCTACCGAGCTCCAACATTGGATACCAATCCGGAAATGTTCCAAGCTCTGTCTGATTTCCGCTTTAAATATGACACATCCGGCGCAAGATCAGGTCCTGAAGAAGCTATTTGGCCGAAGAAAAATAAACACGGTACTTGGATGTTCCCGTTGGGCTACATCAATATCGCGGGAACCAATAAAAAAACGGCTTCCATGGACTATAACTTCTTTGCGAATCAGTCTCGCGGAATTGACGATAAGGCCAATAAGGAAGTTTATCGTGATCAAATGACGAAGTCTTATATGAAGTACTTTAACGACAGCTACTATGGAAATCGTGCGCCGGTTCATATTGGGCATCATTTCTCTAAATGGAATGGGGGCGCTTACTGGGAATCCATGAAAGAAGTGACGTCCGAAATTTGTGGAAAACCTGAAGTTCGCTGTGTGACGTATATTGATTACGTGAAGTGGTTGGAATCCCAAGGCGAAAGCAAATTGGCTTCTTTCAGAGCAGGAACTTTCTCGAAGGTTTCTCGTCCTGCGGATTTGAAGTCTGAGGTTGTCGTGGGTAAGACAGAGTCTCGTTTGCAGCGCGATGGAGATCTTCTTAAAGGTTCCTTTAAAATGGATCGTTTGGCGAAGATGTTACAATATAAGTCTGCGATCAAGATCAATAATCAGGTTCAAGCTGGTGAAGAAGTGGATCTAATGAAGCTTCGTGAGTCTGCATTGAAAGGATCTGATGTGGTGGTGAGTGCCGTGGTTCTTAATAAACAGGGCATGGAAGTCGACTCCTATTCGTTGAAAATTGAAAAATTAGGAACGGCTTCAGAGTCGATCAGCAATAAGTCGATTGAAGAAAGAGCGATTCTTGGGGATCTTCCTGAGGCGCATGAGCACCATGAGCATGAGGAATAGATATCTTCCCATTCTTGTATTTTCACTTCTGAGCAGTCTGATAGGCTGCTCAGAAAATTCATTTTCGGGGGCCCCCGAAAATCTTTCCCGTTCTTACGGTATTTTGGGTGGGCAGGATGTGGTTGGGTCCGATCCTGTAGCTCGTTCTACGGTGATGCTTTTAAATCTTGAAACCAATGAGATTTGCACGGGCACAGCAGTGTCAGATCAAGCCTTGGTGACAGCGGCACACTGTGTTCCTCAAGAAAAAGAAAATCTTCAAATATTTTTGGCGGTGAATCCTCTAGATGAGAAATCAGATGTAGAAACTTCCGCGATTTCAAAAATCGTGGTGCATTCCGATTATAATGCAGCGGAGCCGATGAAGTCCGTGGATCTAGCAATTTTGCATTTGCGTGAAAAATTACCGATAAGCTATCAGGCTGTTTCTGTGGCTAAAGCCTCTGCTTTTAAGGTGGGACAAGACATCCTTCTTGCGGGATATGGAAATAACTCTTCGCAAGAAATCGAAGGATTTGGAAGGCTTCGTCAAGTGAGGGCTTCCGTTTCTGAAATCGCAGGCTCTTTTTTTGAGGTGGATCAAAGCCTTGGAAAGGGAATATGCGATGGGGATTCCGGGGGACCTGTTTTTGTGGTTGAAGGAGAAACTCTTACCTTGTTAGGGGTTTCAAAGCTTGTTTACGATAAGAAACAAACCGGCGCCGACAACTGTCTAACGACCGCCCAGTTTGTTTCCGTGGGTCAAGAGTCCATTCAACAGTGGATTCTTAAGTCTCTTCTTCAGAATACTCAACAACATTGACAGTGCGCTCTTTTTTGATTTGCTGCAGGCGTTCGTGAACCTGTTCAGCAAGCTCTTCCAGATGTTTAAATTCATCTCCGGAGCGCAGTTTTAAAGGGGAGGGATTTCCTTCCAGCGACTCTTTCAGGAAGCGTTCAAAGGCGTAAAGGGGGCCCGCGATGCGGTGAGAGATCACTCTGCCCACGGCAAAAAGAATGGCACAAAAGGCGATACAGATAATCACAAACGTGATCACATAGGGAACCAGGAATTTGTTAAGTAAAAAGGCATTATTCCCCACCAATTCTTGAATTGTGACCCGCATGTAGGTGTAAGAAAACACCAGGCAGATCAAGGTGAGGCTGAGACCGACTCCCATCAAAACGAAGCAGTACTTTAGCTGAAAAGGCATGTTGACCCAATACTGCTTACGGACGTTGTTTTCAGGCCAAAGAAGTTCTCCTTCACGAATGATGGCATAGACTATCAGGGCATAACCCAGCCATTGCAAGGCGTCCGCCAAATTAAAAGCCGGGCTTGAAAGAGACGGAGTCCCCAAAACGATAAAGTCCACGACATATCCCCAGACGATCCGATCCGTCACATTGCCGATGATGCCACCGATAAGAATGGAGAGACCTGAACGCAAAGTCAGGGATTTGATAGGCAGCAGATACTGGATGAGGGCGTAGGTGCAAAGAAGAAACGCGCCTCCAGTCGATAGAGAGACGATACGAAGAACAGAGGGGAGGTCGGAAAAAAGGCCCAGCATGGCTCCATGATTATGGTGCAGAACAAAATGCAGAGGACCGAAGGATTTTAATTCCGTGATTCCTGTCGCCCAGATCTTGGTGATGCGGTCGACGGACCAAGTTACTAAAAGAGGAAGAATCACGATGAGCCATTCACGTTTTTTCATGCACTTCAGTCTAACAATTCACTCTGCTTCTTGCGAAGGAAAACGACACCCATTACCATAGCCTAGTCGTCTGAAGTTTTGACCAGTCTTTGGATTTAGTTACGAGGAGTATCATCCGTGAAGTTATTAGGTGTTTTTCTGTTGTTTTTCTCGTTGTCCACCCAGGCCCAAGAACGTTTTAAAGTTCTTGATAAAGAGTTCCAGGCCTTAGCCAAAAAATACGGCGTACAAACCAAGGATCTTGGAATTTATGCTACGGTCGGAGAAGGGCACGACATGCAGGTCTTGTTAGACGTGAATGGGAATAAGGTGATGATTCCGGCTTCGATCACTAAAATCGCCACGGCATCGGCTGTTTTATCCCAGTTTCCTCCAGGCTATAAGTTCAAGACACAGCTTCTTTCTGAGGCGTCTGTAAAGAACGAAGTTTTGAAGGGGAATCTTTATCTTAAAGGGGGTGGGGATCCTTCCTTTGTCTCTGAAAATCTCTGGTTTTTAGTGAATGCATTCACGCGAAATAAGATTAAAAAAATTGAAGGCGATATCGTTGTGGATGATTCTTTATTCGATAAAGTTCGCTATGACATGAGTCGCCAGAAAGAACGAGTGGACCGGGCTTATGATGCCCCTGTCGGCGCGATGAGTTTTAACTGGAATTCCGTGAACATCTTTGTGCGCCCCAATGGGGTGGGAAATGGGGCGGAAGTCTTTATTGATCCAGAAAACGAATACATTCGTTTGAACAACAAAGCCAAAACAGTTTCGGGGTCTGGGAACGGTCTTTTAGCGGATCGCCAAGAAGACACGAAGTTTGTGGGGGACGTAATCCACGTCGGCGGCTCAATTGGGCAGGGTCTTAAAGAGGTTGTTGTTTTTAAGAACATCACGCAGCCGGACCTTTGGGCAGGTTACAATTTGAAGGCCTTTTTGGCGCAAAGAGGAATTCAACTCACCGGTTCGATCAAAAATGGTGTCACACCTGAGAAGGCGGAGGTGTTGGCGGAATCAGAAAGCAAAGCCATCGAACAGGTGGTTGCGGATATGAATAAGTTCTCTAACAACTATGTGGCCGAGATGCTGACGAAAAATTTGGGACTAGCGAAGAAGCCCAAAGGAGCCAGCTTGAGTGATGGTGTACAAGTGATCAATGAACACATGCAAAGTTTAGGCGTGCCTGCGGATCAGTATCGATTGGAATCTCCCTCAGGTTTGACGCGTGAAAATAAGATGTCTTCTTTTGCGATGTGGAAGGTCCTGCAGCATTTAAGAAACGATTTTCGAGTCCAGCCAGAGTTTCTCACGTCCTTGCCGATTGCAGGCGTTGATGGCACTCTGAAAAAACGCATGAAGAACTCTTCCGCAGAGCGCTGGGTGCGTGCAAAAACGGGATTTTTAACCAATGTTGTTTCATTGGCGGGATATGCCGGTGTGGAAGATGGACACGTGATCACATTTTCATTTGTTTACAATGGGTCTACAGATGAAACGAAGATTCGCGCGTTTTTTGATAATTTGCTTATCTATCTTGTAAAATAAGCCGAATGAGAACCAGGAAGGTGGACGTTCGATGAAGAAGCTGAGTGTCTCAATATTATACACAGTCCTCTTAGGAGTTCCGACGGTCGGGTTGGCGCAAGACGATATTGCGGCAAAGGTCGTTCCTCAAATTTTGGGGCGCAGTCCTGAAGAAATTCGTCCATGGAGAGCGCCTGTTTTTTCAGAACAGTCTTCCGCGCTTGGGTATTCCTCGGGAAATGCTTTTGCTGTTCCTAAGGGAATGGAAAAGCAGGTTCAATTTTGGGTGGATATCTATACAAAATACAGTTCTGAAGAAGGGGTCATTCACGACTCTGAAAAAGTAGAAGTGGTCTATGAAGTCGTAGATCTTAAAGGTCTCAAGACAGAGCGTGAAAAGCAGAAGAAGATTGATGAAGTGAAAAAGGCGATTGCTGAAAGGCTCTCGACTCCCGAAGAAAAAGAACGTCTGCGTTTTCAGTTAGGTCAAAAAGACAAGATGCAAGATGCGATTTTTTATTCGGGTCGTTACCTTGAGGACATGGAAAAGATCTTCCGTGAAGCCAATCTTCCGATCGAGTTGACTCGGTTGGCGTTTGTGGAAAGTTCATTCAATATCATGGCTCGTTCAAAAGTAGGAGCGAGTGGAATTTGGCAAATCATGCCTTATACAGCTCGTCCTTATAAGATGATTTCTCCAGTGGTGGATAAACGAAATCATCCGATTGAGGCGACGAAGTTAGCAGCTCGACTTTTGCGCAACAACTATTCGATGCTGGAATCCTGGCCTTTGGCGGTGACAGGATACAATCATGGTCCTACCGGAGTTTTGAAGATGACCCGTGACTATGAAACTCGGGAACTGAGTGAATTGATTCAAAATGTTCGCTCGCGCAAAAGTTTCGGTTTTGCTTCAAGAAACTTCTATGCCAGCTTCTTAGCGGCCATCGAAGTTGAAAAGAATGCGGGTAAGTATTTTGAATCTGTAGTGTGGTCAAAACCTTTGAACTCTCAAGATTTGAAATTGCCCGTCGCAATCAAATACAAAGATATTGTCGGTTGGTTTGATGGAGATGACCGTAAAGCCCAGATTTTTAATCCACATCTGACTCACAAAGCCCGTCAGGGGCATTTGATTCCGGCAAAAACAATTATTGCCGTTCCTAAAGACAAATATAATGTGGCGTTGATATCGCTGGCCCGTAAAGATCGAACGGTGGCCATGGAAGATAAAAAAGGAAGATAAAAAAAAGGGAGCTGAAGAAGCTCCCTTTTTTATTCTGTTTTTAAGCTTAGATGAAATCACCCTTGCTGCGAGATGGAGCCGTCGTATTGGCCACCGTGGAACTGTCGAGATCTAGAAACTTAAAGAACAACTGATGCATTTCATGAACAATCGCGGGGTCGTGGATCGCATCTGGCTTATCGATCAACATTGTGTTCACCAAGCCGATGAACGTATTGACCACCATGTATGAAACCTTGTCCATGTCACGTCCTGGAATTTGTGGAAGATTGTAACGAATAACGTCCTGATAAAAGCGAAGGGACTCTGAAATATACGAGGCTTCAGCCACGTAATACTGAATGGTCGTAAGTTTTGAACGCAAGGCAGAGTTGCGACGGACTGTCTCGATGGCGAGCTCAATCATCGCTTTCATTCTTTGTTCAGGAGGAAGGGGAGAGATGGGGCGCATTTTCTCGCTGAGCATGCGCTTATCCTCTTCAATGAGGTTTTTCACCACGGCTTGGACAACTGACTCTTTATTCCCAAAGAACTGATAAAGAGAACCGATACTCACTCCGGCTTCTTTAGCAATCTTGTCAGTGGTGATGGCGTAAAATCCTTCCGAGATCAGCAAGCGCGAGCAAGCATCTAAGATGGTGGCCACGGTTTGGCGAGAGCGTTCCTGGGTCGGGGCTTTTACGATAATCTTCGTTTTTTTGGCTTTTTCTTCCATAGACTGTGTCATGATTGGGTATTAAGACCTTTCTTCGGATTACAAGTCCTGCGGACAGAATATGCGTCATTGGACTCAGGGGCAAGTCTGGTTTTTTACATAATTGTAATGTTTCGTAATGTTCAAGATGTGAGGTGGGCCTCGAAGAGCTTTATTGGAGTTCTTGAGCGCAGTAGATCTCAGCCCTTTGAGTGTTGGCGGGGTAACTCATGTCCTTGGCGATCCGTTCACATTGTTTGACGGTGATCGACTTATTAAACCGACGTAGGCACTCCCAACGAACCTCGTCGCCGGAGTCGGCGTATTCCATGTTTTTGGAAATAGTAAAGCACTCTTTCAAAGTGGGCTGCTGGCCGAGGTCATACAAGCACAGAAGGCGTGCGTCCTCCGCGTTGTTTGAATACTCCATAGTTTTAGCAATTTTAAGGCACTGTGGAACAGAGATTTGGGCCTTCTTCTGTTTGAGGCAGTTCATTCTGCTTTCATCTCTTTGGTCCCTTGCTAAGCGCGAAGACTTACTGGAGACCTGGCAAAGATCCTGGGGGGCCCCCGCCAACGTGGTCATTGAAAACAGAATTACGAAAATAAACATGAACTTGTGCATATGTGTCTTCATCCTCACCTGCATCATGCAAAAGGAAGGCTGTCTGGAAGTCAAATTAACAGGTTTTTAGAAAAGCCACCCTGTTGAACTTCCAGACAGCGCCCGCAAAGGGGCCCTACTTCACCTTGAATTCGCCTTTTTCATCTGTGTAAAGACGCAGATCGAATGAGCGGTTGTTGATCACGTTTTGGATATACATCAAAGAGTTATAAAGTTCTTCTTGTGCGAAGTTTCCAAATTTCAAAGAGATCGTATCGACTCCTTTGGCCGAGAAAGTCATTTCGTATGACATCAGCTCCCCCAGTTGTTCAGGGGGCAGAAGATAGATCAGAAATCCCGCTGCGGTCTCTTGCCACAAGGTGAAGTCTTTGAGCAGTTTAAAGGCTTCATAGCGTTGCGAAGCCGTGTAGTTGGGGTTGAAGGCCACAGACAAATTGGCGGCGATATAGTTCAAGTCGGACTCATACTGATCTATCCAGTGACGGTGGTTTTGGCTTTCTGGATCATAACCTCCCTGTTGAGGTGGGGTCTGTGGGCGTCCCATCTTGAGGATAAAGGCCGAGTAAAGATCATAAGCCTTTTGTTTGCTTAAGAACGGCATCAGATTGATAGCGTTGGGGTGAAAGAAGAGTTGGTTTCGGAAGGCGCCATTCACGCGACTGCCTTTTGAAAAATCCCATTTTTTCCAATCAATTTTTGCGTACTCTTTGGCGGGGATGATTTTGCGAACATGCTCTTGCACCTTGCGATAGTCGCGAGCTGAAACGTCTTTCATTTTAATGTCTCGGGCCAAGCTAAGGGCAATAAACTTTTCAGGCTTCCATTGATCGTCAGCTGAAAAAAGCATGTTGGTGCTGATAGTGGTCGCATCCCCGAAGAGTCCAAAAATTAGTTTCACATTTTTCGAAGTGGAGAACGTATCCAGAAGATATTTTTGGTCGTTTTCTTCGCGATCGACATGAGCAATTTTGTTTTGCGCATAGGCTGAGCCGGTTTCCAGCCTGAGAAGATTCAGACCGATCTTGAAAGATCCAGATTTTCCGTGGGATGAGTTCGAACCTTTGAAGACGCGATCAATACGACGCTCTTGAGGTGTTAAACCTCGGTCTTCGTAGGAGATCTTTTCGACTTCAGAGATATCCGTGAGCAACTTGTCTTTCATTTCATCGCGGGATTCAAACGGGCTGATCATGTTGAGATCTTTAAAACGAGTCTTCTTAACCAGAAGTTGATCATAGGCGGCGATCGCTTGGGCGTTATTCAGGTCAAACACATAGTCCAACATAAAGAGATCACTGTTGCTTTCATTGAGACTCAAGGCCAAGGGGGTGAGGTTCACAAATTTCTTAATCTTATTATCAATAAAACTAAAGCCGATCACTTTGAAATCTTGGCCAAAACTTACTTGAGCTCCGGCGCCTT
>JANJTG010000519.1 GCA_024711265.1 Bdellovibrio sp.
CTTAGGAATTCGGGGTTTGAGCATACCTCAAAACGGAAATTAAGATTTCTGTTTTTCAGGGCCTCTGCGATGACGTTTTTAATTTTGGCGTTGGTGCCAACAGGGACGGTCGACTTCGTCACAACAATTTTGGGAACGTTCATGTTGGTGCCAATAAACGAGGCCACGTCTAAAACATATCTGAGGTCAGCGCTTCCGTCATGGTCACTAGGGGTGCCTACTGCGATAAAGAGAATGTCGGAGTCCGTAACTGCTTTTTTTAAATCCGTGGTGAAAGTAAGATGTCCCGATTTTAAGTTTTTTTCAATAAGGGGCTCTAGTCCTGGTTCATAGATGGGGCAGATCCCTTTTGTCAGGGAGTCCACCTTTGCAGGATCAATATCGGCGCAGATGACGGAGTTTCCGTGCTCTGCAAAGCAGACCCCCGTGACCAACCCAACATATCCTGTACCAAAAATTGAAAGTTTCATCGGTTCTAATCCTTACGACATACTGGCAGTATAAAGGGGGAGAATTTCGGATCGAGGCCCATCTTGCTTGATTTTATGATTTTCCACCCAGATGACTCGTTCGCAGAGGAATTCGACGTCAGCGGCGCTGTGTGTAACGAGAATGATCGTGACGCCCTTTTGTTTAAATTCCTGCATTTTATTTAGGCATTTCTTTCTAAAAGAAGCATCGCCGACGGCAAGAACCTCATCAATCAAAAGTATTTCAGGATCCAAGTGGGCTACGACCGAAAACCCAAGACGAGCCATCATTCCTGAAGAATAGGTGCGAACTGGCTGATTGATGAACTCTCCAAGTTCCGAAAACTCAACTATGGATTTGATCTGCTCGGCGACCTGTTTTCTTGTTAAGCCTAAAAGAACTCCATTGAGTTGAATATTCTCAATTCCCGTGAGATCGGGGTGGAAGCCGCCTCCCAGCTCCAGAAGAGGGGACACGCGGCCATTGACCTGAACGCTACCCTTGGTGGGGCGAAGAACTCCTGCAATAAGGCCCAGCGTCGTACTTTTTCCCGCACCGTTTCTGCCGAGGAAGGCGACGGATTCACCTTTGTTGATTGAGAAGGAAATGTCCTCAATGGCAACAAAGGATTGTGCTGTCATTTCTCGCACTGCTTTGGGGAGGTTTAAAAGCATATTTTTAAGCCCCCCTGTAATATGGTGATAAAGTGGATAGCTTTTTGTAACACCCTTAAATTCAATGGCCGGATTCATAGTACCTCCGCAAAGCGCCATTGAAGTCGACGATAGACCGTTTGGGCAAAGAGAAGTAGAGCTATGCCCCATAGAAGACTTGAAAGATACAATTGAAGATCAATCGTGCCCTGAAACACCAAGTGTCTCCAGTTTATCATCAAAGGTGCAAGTGGGTGATACTTAATCAATGGTTGAAATCGCTCAGGAATCATGGTTTCCGCATACAGAACTGGTGTCATGTAGAACAAGAATGTCATCGCTAGTTGGACAAGTCTTTCGAGGTCCCTAAAAAATAGGTTTATTGTCGCAATCAGTAGATTCAGGGAATACGTAATGAGGATTTGCGTCAATAAAAGTAAGGGAAGAGCCCAAAGCCAATGAGCTGTCAGTGAGACGTTAAAAAAGAACATCAAAATAAAAATAATGGGCAGGGATACAAGGAAGTGTACCATGTCTTGTAGAACGACGACGACCGGGATCAAAAAACGAGGGAAAAGGGTCTTTTTAATGAGGGCGGCATTTCCGTAAAATGTCCAGGCGCCGACAGAAATAGAGTTGCTAATCCATTGCCACGGGAAAAGACCCGCAATGAGAAAGAGCGGGTAATTTTCGGTCTTTACCTCAAAAATAACTTTAAAAACAAAATAGTAAAGTACTGCATATGTGAGAGGACTCGCGATTGACCAGACATAGCCAAGGGCAAGGTGTTTATATCTTACTCGGAACTCTTTTCTTAAGAGTTCGAGAGTCATGTCACGGTAGTTAGTCAGTGTTGTCATTGCCGCCAGGAGCCTTTTTTAGCGATGATCGAATTGTACAACCTTATCAATTATCGGGCGTAGGTCAATATAAGATCTCTTTTGGAATTTGCTCAAACACTGAATTTCGGTGGAGTGGCTTCAAGGAGACGCAAGGCGTTGATTATGCTCGGCTTGTTCTTATGGTGGGATATGGATTACTGTATTTGGATTTGATGGTGAGGCAAAGGGGCTATGTTGATTAGGTATTTCAATGCATATGTTTTGTTTCCGTTTTTAGAAAAGAAAACGAAACGGGAAATCACATCAAAGTTACGACAGTTGACTGAATTTTCAAAGCTTCCATTGGAACAGCAAGAAAAGATACGTCGGGAAGAGTTTTTTAAGATTCTCTCGCACAGTCGACAGAATGTTCCTTTTTATAAGGATCTTTTTGAGAAACATTCTTTTGATGAAGCAAAGGTTTTGAAAGATCTAAAGTACATTCAGGATCTTCCAGTGCTGACG
>JANJTG010000320.1 GCA_024711265.1 Bdellovibrio sp.
ATAACTCTATGGGTCACGTAAATGGGCGAGGGGTATTTATGAGATTTCTAGCACTGCTTTTTACAGCCTTCTTGATGACGATGACCGCATTTGCGGCCCCAAAACCGCAAGGACCTGTGGTTATCAACTCTCAGTCATTAAGAACTCTTTTCTTATCTCGGAACATCGATATCGCCGTGGCCCTCAACGAAGTTCAGCAGGCCAAGGCTCAGGTCAGCCAAGCCCGCGGAAGCCTTCTTCCATCTGTCAACTTGGGAGGAGTGATTTCTAGTGGGCCCAGCTTCATGCTCACTTCCGTTTCTTTCTTGCTCCCATTTCTGATGCCCAGCAAATGGATGGATCTTAAAGAAAGCACCTATCTTCTCAAGGCACAGGGTACTTCATACTATCTGGCGCAGTTAAACGGTTATGCCTCTGCTTACTCTGTCTACCTCACAGTTCTGGGCGATATGCAGCTTCGCGAGGCCCTTCAAAAACAATATGAAAACTTCAAAGGCATTGAAGACAACCTTCGCCTTCCTGCCGAAGTCGGCATCATTCGCAAAGAGGACTACCTTCAAGCGCAAGCACAAGCTCGCTTGGCCTTTGTTCAAGTTTCTCAATTGGATGAGTTGCTTTTAAGAGAAAAAGCTTCTGTTCGCCAAATGTTGGGACTTGAGTTGGATCAAGAAATCGTTTTTGAACAATCTCACGTTCCCGCGTCTCCGGCAGAAGGCCTAAGTCCCCAAGCCCTTCTTGATAAAGTTCATGAAAGTTCTCCCGAGACCGCGCAGATGAATGCGATGATTATGGCAGCTCAGTACGCTAAATGGAGCAAAGCTTTTAGCTTTCTTTCGGGTAGTTCCTTGGGGGTCAACCGTCCTTCTTCAGGAGGAGCTTTTAGTTCCGTGACTCAAAGTGGTTCTGTGAATTTAGGATTTGGTTATTTCCCCGCTTTGGAAATCAGCAACCTCAATATCGAACAACTGCGTTTGCGCAAACAAGAACTTCGTTACGATCAGGCTCAGTTGATTGAAACAACTCTGGGTTCACTGGAAGAGGCGCAAAAACAATACGAGGCTGCGGTTCTGGCTGAAGCCAACTTAAAAAAAGTCTACGACGCTGAATACATGAGATACCAAGTGGGCATCACCGATATCCTTCACGTATTGCAAGCGGGGAACGCAATGACCACCGCATTGACAAGCAAAGTAAAAGCGGCCACTGCGCTGAACACTCTTCGCATCAGCCTTCATCGTCTGATGATCTCGGATCAATTCGCGGGAATTGAAAACTGTGAAATTGAACGCCGCAGTTCTGGCGGCATTCGCGGTCGTCTCGGCCGAATTTTTAATCCAGACAAAGACAAAGTCTCTCTCGATCAAGTTTGCGGAAACTAAAAAAGAGCACCCACCGGGTGCTCTTTTTATTTCTAAACCCAACTTAGGCGAATCATAGCCCCCTCCTTTTGCTGGAAACATCTCAAACCTAGACGACAATCAGAGCCCCCACCAAAAGTTCGACACTAAGGAGGCTCTTTGAGAACCCCCTCAAGGCTGTGGCATAATTGTGGAAGACTCTTGCAAGGATGACGACATGCGCTTGATTATTTTACTTATAACTCTGATGACGCTTGCGGGGTGTTCTTCCACCTCACTGCAAAAGCAGCATAAGAAATATGAAACGATCCCCGCTGAGATCACAACCAACCCCACTCCCCACTCCATCGACTATGAAGCATTGAAAAATTATTTGCAGATGAGTCGCGACAGAGAACGACTGGGTTTTAGCGAAAAATCATTCAACACCTGTGACGCCGGGTACGGATACTCCAAATCGCAGGACTGTCATAAAGAACATTTTGTCGTTATTCATTTTCGACTTTTGTGTCGCGATTCCGAAGGCACCATCTCGACCATTCTCACTGAAGATGATCTGCAACCTTTAGATCGACGTACGGTCCGCTGGACACTTCAAGGCGTTCAAGGCACCGTACGAACCGACAGCCAGGGATATGGACAAATCATCACGACTGCAAATAAATCTCAAAGGTCCCAGAGGGTAAAGTTAGCTGTCGGATCTGAATTTTTATATATGCGCGCCAACGAACCGCAAAGAATTATTACGCCACGCCCGTGGTGTGATGCCGACAGAAACTATTAACGAAGAAGATTGAGTTCATCTGTTTTCTGATTCAGAGAGCTTTCAAGATCACGGATCACTTCTTGTTGTTTCTCAAAGGACTTTTGGGCCTGATTGATTTGCGTATTTAAAGAAAACTGACTGCTTCGAACCTGATTCTGCGCTTCCTGAAGCTGTTCCAGTTGTTCACGCAATAAGAGAACCTCACTGCGGATATCCTCGCGATTCGCCGCAATGTCGCTTAAGGCCTGTTCCTTATCCATCTGCAGAGCTTGAGAGTTGAGCAGTATCTGACTTGAAATCGCCAGCCGTTGTTGGCGCATCATCTCTAACTCCCGCTGCTGGGCCTCTAAAAGATTCTGAAGCTCGGCAAGACGTGTCTGCTGTTCATTGACGTAGAGATTGTTAATCTGCCAGAAAGTGATTTCATCCTGGGTTTTTCGCAAAAGACTTTCTTGAATGCGGATATTTTCCTCGATCTGGTCTCGCACCACTTGGGCTTGACTGTTTTGATTTCGCAAAGCATCCGCGGCCTTTTGGTTAATCTCAGACTCCAGAAGATCATAACCGTGAAGCTCGTCGGCAAAATCTAGAATCTGACTATTGACCGATTGAATCTGCGAAGAATACGTCGTCACAACCTGTCTCTGTTGTCGGGCTCTCAAGTTATCCAAATTTTGCTTTTGCGAAGCCAGACGTAAACGTTCTTCAGTGATTTTTTGTTCTAAACTTTGCATCTCTGAAATAAGTCTGGCACGAAGGGCTGAGTTCTCTGGGGACGGGGCTGTCGCTGGGGAGGCTGTGGCCACTTTTCTTGTCGGACGTTCGCTTTGTTCAAGCAGAACGTCCTGGGTCTCTTTCAAACTGCGATTCACGTAGAAGATCCATACCGAGACCCCCACAATAAAGGCTATCACAAGAAAGAAAAGATTTTTTCTTGTCACAAGAACCCCTAGAACAGACTAAGAGCCCTGACAAGGCTTCTCAAGAAGAACCCTGCTCTTGTGACCTATAACAAAGTTTTCAGAAGACGTCCGCCAGAAAGCTTTAAGGACTTATTAAGGCTTTCTGACAAGCCGAATACCGTCATCATTGACGGTGATGATTCTTTGCTTATAAAGACCGCCGAGGGCCATTTTATATTTCTTTTTACTGACACCAAAAAGATCATAGATGGTCTCGGCCGAGGTCTTATCGTTGATCGGAAGATAGCCGCCTTTATCTTGAAGCACTTGCAGAATCTTTTCACCGATGTCTTGGGTCGCCTTGTAACCCGTTTTTTGCAGACTCAAATCAATTTTTCCGTCTGGGCGGATTTTCTTAATAAAGCCCTTCACGCGTTGCCCATAGTCCAAAGGCTCGAAAACCTCATTGGAATAAAGAACACCCCAGTGTCTTCCGTTGATGATCGCCTTAAAACCAAGATCGGTCTTGGCCGCTATAAATAGATCCACCGCGGCCCCCTCTTCATAATTTCCGGGCTCTTTATCCATAAAACGATCCAATCGCATGGAAGCTGAAATCCGGTCACTTTTATCTAAATAGATATAAACAACCGCATACTGCCCGACACGCAATTCTCGCGTTTGCTCGCTGAAGGGAAGGAAGAGGTCCTTGGGAAGTCCCCAATCTAAAAAAGCCCCCACCTTTTCCAAGGCTTTGACCCGAAGATGGGCAAATTGCCCCACCATCGCAAAGGGGATTTCTGTGGTGGCCATCAAACGATCGTCAGAGTCATAACAGATAAAGACCTCGACAAGGTCCCCCACCTCACAGGGGTCTGGCATGTATCGCAAAGGAAGCAGGATTTCGCCGTCATTTCCCCCATCCAGATAGACTCCGTGAGCAACATGTTTGAGAACTTTCAGTTTATTGAGTTGGCCTATATGAATCACTGCGGACTTCCTTGGTACAGACCGAAGAAATGCCACAGTTAGCCCCGGAACTCAAAGAAAAACCATTTCATTTCCGGGACTTAGAAATAACCCTGTAACTATTTTTTCCTTACTGCGAACTTTCCGCGCTCGTGCTATAGACAAGACCGTAAATCTAACAAAGACCGGTGACCCTCATGGATATCTTTAACGAAAGCAAACCTTTGAACGCCCTCCTCGTCGGAGTTCAACTTCCCAAAGTCTCTGACCAAGAAACCGAGGGATCCTTGGCGGAGCTCGCTCGCCTGGTCACTACCTTGGGTTATAATGTTGTTGGCCAAACCTCACAAAAAAGAAGCTCCCAAAGAGGCGCCACGGTTTTAGGTGATGGCAAACTCAAAGACGTAGCTACTTGGACTGGCGGCACAGGGGTTGTGGGCCCTATGATCGTCAAGAAGAAGCATAAGGCCGCTTTGCGCTTTAAAAACAACGAAGAAGAAGATGATGATGATGAAATCGGATTCGATGAGGACTTTGAGTTTGAAGAGCCGACAGAGCCTGAAGAGTGGGAAAAAACAGCCCCTCCTCAAGCCAAGGCGCAGATTGTGATTTTTGACTGTGATCTCTCGCCCTCTCAGCTTCGCAACCTTGAAAGTGCGTTGGGGGTTCCCGTTTTGGATCGCACGGGTGTTATCATTGAGATCTTCAGTCGCCACGCCCGAACCAAAGCCGCCCGCTTGCAAGTTGAAATTGCTCGACTCACTTATGTGGCTCCCCGTCTTCGTGAAACCAGCGGTGGCGAGGACCGTCAAGGCGGAGGCATCGGCGGTAAAGGAGCCGGTGAAACCAGTATCGAATTAGATCGCCGTAAAATCCGCGATCGAGTTAAAGAACTAAAAAAAGAGTTGGCTGACATTGCCCAAGAACAGGATCTGCGTCGCGCCCGCAGAGGCCAGGAGATCTCTGTCGCTTTGGTGGGATACACCAATGCCGGAAAGTCCTCCTTGATGCGCGCCTTAACAGGAAGTGAAGTTTTAGTCGCAGATAAACTTTTTGCGACCCTCGATACCACGGTTCGTATGCTGTATCCCGAATCACGTCCGAAGATTTTAATTTCTGACACCGTGGGATTCATTAAAAAACTTCCCCACGACCTGGTGGCCTCTTTTAAGTCGACCCTTGATGAGGCCCTGAGCGCGTCTCTTCTATTGTATGTCGTCGACTGCTCGGATCCGACATTCCATTCTCAGTTGGCGGTGACTCGATCCGTACTGGCCGAGGTCGGTGCGGGAGAAATTGAAAGTCTTTTGGTCCTTAATAAAGTGGATCGTTTAAATTCAGAAGAACTTCAGACTTTAAAAAGTGAATTCCCTGACGCCGTTTTCATGTCGTCACTGAATCCCGAAGACGTCGCCTCGTTACGTCTTCGTCTTATCAAACACTTTGAAAACGCCATGGTCGATCAAGACCTCTTTATTCCCTACGACGTTCAAGGGGCTATCGGAGAAATTCGTGGCAAAATTCGTGTTCTGAACGAGTCTTATGATCATCGTGGTGTGACCTTAAAAGTTCGCGCCCATGCCGAGGACATTGCTCGCATCAGAACGCGCTATGGTATTTAGAGACCCTGCCAAGGACTGAGGTCATGTTAAAAAAATTAAAAACGTTCCCGGTACTTTTCTTGTTTTCGTTTTTTCAATTGGCAGGGGCACAAAGCGACATCTCGACCATCACCGTCAAAGAAGAATCAGTCAGTTCTTTGCTGGAGGCGAGTGGTTTTTTTGAAGTTCCCCTTCAAGAACTCCCCGTATCAGCTTCGGTCATTTCCTCTGAAGATATCGAGAAGAACAACATTCACCGTCTTTCGGATGTCACCTCCCTCGACGCCTCCACGACTGACAGCTACAATGCGACTGGCTATTGGGACTCTTTGACTGTGCGCGGATATCTTTTAGACAACCGCTATAGCTTCCAACGGGAAGGACTGCCTATCAGTGCCGAAACGTCGCTCCCTTTGGATAACAAAGAGCGCGTAGAGATCCTTAAAGGCATTAGCGGAGTCCAAAATGGAGTCAGCTCTCCCGGCGGGCTTGTTAACTATGTCATTAAACGCCCCTTGGAGATCCGCCAAGTCCGCACGGAATTGCGAGACCGGGGAAACTTTTTGATAGCAGCCGATGTCGGAGGACAGAGCAATAAAGTCTCCCGCCTAGGATATCGCTTGAACATCGCCCATGAAAACTTACGACCTTTAGTGAATCAGGCTACCGGAGAAAGATTCTTCCTGAGTTTGGCGAACGACTTGGAACTTTCTGAAAATTCTCTTCTAGAAACTGACGTTGAGTGGTCTCGTCAGACTCAATCAAGTCAGGCGGGAATGAGTCTTCTGGGGGACACTCTTCCCGAGGTGCGTGATCCCAATCTGAATTTGAACAATCAATCCTGGTCCCAGCCGGTCGTCTTTGAGGGAATCACAGGATCTGTGCGCTGGACCCAAAAAATTTCTGCTCAAACATCTTGGTATCTACTGATGGGTATGCAGGACCTTAAAAGCGATGATCATCTCGCCTACCCATATGGCTGTAGCGCCGAAGGTAAATTTGATCGTTACTGTTCTGATGGCACTTTTGATCTTTATGATTTTCGCAGCGATAACGAACGTCGCACAACCCAGTCACTAAGATCCGGCTTTGAATTTTTAACTGAAACAGGTCCTATTTTTCACAAAGCTCATCTGGACATCCTGGGAAGTTCCGCACGGGAACGCTTTGAACGCCAAGCTTATAACTATGTCGGCATCGGAAATGTGACCGGCACGGTGGACCTTCCTCCCAATCCTGCAACGAACGACCCCAACACCCAACGCGATTCCTCAGTTCAAGAGGTGTTTATTTTTGATAACCTCTCTTGGCGACAATGGCGGGGATGGTTGGGGCTTCGCTATAGCGATGTGGATCGCAGCAGCGTCAGAACTGATGGCTCACGCCAAGTCGGGTATCACGAGAGGTTTACAACCCCCTGGGCAGCCTTGTCTTATGAGTTTGAACACTGGATGATCTATACAAGCTATGGTGAGGGTGTTGAAACTTTTGTGACTCCCAACCGAGATGGATATACACATCGGGGGCAATTCCTTTCCGACGTCATCAGTCGGCAAATTGAAGTCGGTTTGCGGGGTGAATCTCTTCTGAAGTGGAGTTTCGCCTTTTTTGAAATCAAACGCCCTGTCGTTGAAGATCAGAAACCCCTTTATCAGATTGATGGAGAGGCTGTGCATCGCGGTGTGGAAATGGAAAGTTCTCAAGACTTAGGACTCTTTGGATGGCGAGCCTCGGCGATGCTTTTAGAAGCTCGTCGTCAGGGAAGTTCTCTCAGCCCCCAACTGAACAACAAAAAACCCGTCAATGTTCCTGAACAAACTCTGCGTTTTCATTTTTCTTATCGCGTGCCTCGAACGAACGGCTTGGATTTAAGTGCCCGAGTCCTTTACGAAGGGGAGCGAGCTGTGCTTGCTGATAATAGCATAAGACTTCCGGCATGGACTCGTATTGATATGGGGGCCGCTTATGCTTTTGGAGCAAAGGATGAAAGAACTCTTGTGCAATTTTCTATTGAAAACATCTTGGATAGAAAGTACTGGCGCGAGTCCCCGACCCAATATGGGCATATTTATCTTTACCCGGGCTCCGAAAGAAGACTGTTCGTCAGTGCGCAGACCTCTTTTTAAAGAGGTCTGCAAAAAGGTCTAACTCAGAAGGTAAGTAATCACTTCTGTGGCTGAATAGCTCAACTGCCCTGGTTTCAAAATACGTCCCAAAAGATTGAGATCATCACCTGCCGTCAGCAAAGGCTGCTCAATTTCTCCACCAGCCTGAACCTGGGGCATTCCAATGTCAGCCATCAAGGCATTGCAAAGACACTTACGTCCCACAGTCTCTTCGCGCAGGCCGCCCTTTTTAACGTAGTCTTCAACCGGTTCCGCAGGACATCTTTGTCCAATGGTACCGTCCTCTTTTTTGTAGGCGTGACGAAGGTAACCCAGATCGCAAATTCTTTTACGCTTTTCGTAGGTTTCCTGATCGGCGATTGTTTTTCCCAAACGAACCGCCTTAAACGGAAAGCCCGTCGGAGAAGACAAAGGGTCAGTAAAAATCAATCCTTGAGGTGGCACATCGTTATTGGCAATACGACTAATCACTTCACTGCGAACATCAGGAGTCAGTCCGGATTCTTGGCTGAATGCAAACAAGGTTCCGACTTGAATTCCATGAGCTCCTTGAGCTTGAACTTCGGCCAGTTTTTCCGGAGTCGCATAAGAGCCCGCCATCCAGAAAGGCAAACCTAGCTCTGCCATTTCCTTCAGATCCACAACGTCGCGAGGACCGTAGATAGGCTCCCCTTTTTCGTCGAGCTTCATTGGACCGCGAGGAGGCGCATTGTGACCACCAGCCAAAGGGCTTTCTACGATAAAACCATTGATTTCGCCCGTGGCTTTCTTTTTTAAGTTCGCGGCAAGAATAGAAGAAGAAACGATGGGGAAGAAATAAGGTCTTTTTAGGTTCTGAGGAAGAACACCGTTCATCACTTCCGCAGGATCAAAGGTTGTGATGGTCTCTTCACCAGAAACTGCACCGTCAACAGTCACCTTAAGACTTGCGGCTTTGCTTTTACTTAACAAATCCAAAGCGCCTGGAATTTCACGAGGAATACCGGCACCCATAATGACATAGTCGACCCCAGCCAACAAAGCCCCGTAAAGACAAGACAGGTTTGGTAATAAAACTTTCTCAAGTACATTGATACCAACAGGATTGTTATGCCCTTCTTTGGCAAGGAAGACTTCCACAAAGGCCGCTGCCACATTTAACTGTAAAAGCGCTTTGGGGGACTGAATTCCAAACATGGCCGGTCTTTTATAAGGTTTCATCGGCTCTTTGCCGCCCTCAATAAAATAACTCGCTAAAATTTGCTCTGCGATTTCTTGAGAAGGAAATGCTCGCAAGGCGCGACGGACGTGCCCCTCTTTATCTCCATCTTGAAGTCGACGCACCAGAACCGAGTTGATGGCAGTCCCAGAGACCACACCCAACTGACCTGTTTGCGAAACTGTTTTGGCAAGTTTCCAATCGGAAACCGCGATTCCCATTCCACCTTGAATAATGACCGGATGCTTCATGTTCATGACAAATCTCTTAATTTGGAGGCCAAGCTATTACAACTGTTTAAGGTTCTTGTCTGAATTTTAATCGAATTTTCTGCGGCGCTTCCACTCAATATGGAGCCACTATTGAAAGTCTCGACTTATTGAGCTCTGCAAAAAAAACAAATATCACTTTATTCCGAGGAGCAAATCAAAATCTTCCTTCGATAAGGCACCCGTTCCCGGACCAAGATCAGACTCTTTTTCTGGAGTGGCAAATAGAGATTGGAATTTTTTATCTTTTCGATTTTTAAGAAGTTCAATTTTTTCTTCTAAAGACTCATGCATGATGTAGCGAAATACCTGGACAGCTTTGTTTTGCCCCAAACGATGGGCACGATCCGTAGCTTGATTTTCAACTGACGGATTCCACCACGGCTCTAAGTGGAACACGTAGCTGGCTTTAGTGAGATTCAACCCCACGCCGCCTGTTTTCAACGTCATCACTAAAACGGCGCCTCCTGCCGTTTTGTTGAACTCTGAAAGAATTTTTTGTCGCTGTTTGGTAGGAATGCCTCCATGCAAAACAAAGACAGGAATATTCGCCGCACTTAAAATTTTGGCTGTGTGCTCTAGGGTTTGTAAAAACTGTGTGAAAACCAATGCACTTTCCCCTGACTCAACAATCTCCTGCACAGAGTCCTTCAGAGCCTCTAATTTCGGAGGCACTTTTTCATAACGCACATTAGGAAGAGCGCCCGGATCTGAACATGCCTGACGAAGTCGCAACAGGGCCGTCAGCATCTGCAACTGCACTCGTGCTTCCCCTTGAGCCAGAATACCCTCTTGAACCTTCTGATTATAGGCCAAGGCGATATCGCGATAGATCTCTTTCTGTCGCTCTTCAAAGGCTATGCTCACTTTGGTTTCTTGTTTTTCCGGCAACTGATCTAAAATCTCTTTTTTTGTACGCCGCAAAAGTAAGGGTTTCATCTTGAGTTTCAGGTCTTCGATTTCTTCACGCGAAACCAAGTCGGTATTCACAAACTGTCGACGAAAATCTTCAATCTTACCCAGACTTCCCGGAACAAGAATATCCACCAAAGAGTAAAACTCTCCGTAATGATTTTCCATCGGCGTTCCGGTCAAACAGATTTTAAATTGTGCTGTCAAAGCACGAGCCGCGCTGGTCCGTTTGGTCGTGATATTTTTTAGATTCTGAGCCTCATCAAAGATTAGAACTCGCCAACGATATTGACTTAAAAAGTTTTCTTGCTCCATTAAAAGACCGTAGGTGGTAATTACCACCAGATCCTCTTTGGCTTCCAAACGTTTTCCAATACGGTCCACGTCCTTACTGGTGAAGACCGTCAGAGGAAGTTTAGGAGTGAACTTTTCAATTTCACTTTGCCAATTAAAAATCAACGAAGAGGGGACAACAATCAGAACCTGCCCTAATTCATTCTTATCACGAAGATCCTCTAGAAAAGCCAAGGTCTGAAGGGTCTTCCCTAAACCCATGTCATCCGCTAAAAGAGCCCCTAACTTCAAATTATAAAGATCTTGAAGCCATTGAACCCCCAGGGCTTGGTAGGGCTTAAGTTCGGCCTTCACTGATTTCGGCAAAGACAGCTCACGGTTTTTCGTACCCAGGCCATCATAAAATTCACAGAGCTTCTTCCATTCTTCATCCCCGCGGATTCCATAACCAGAAGCTCGCAGCGCCAAAAGTTCCAAAATCTGATGACGAGGCAAATGATAGATCTTATCACCGCCCTTTTTGGATCCCGATTCCTTCTTTCCTTTTTGCAGCTTCAGCCAGAAGTTTTCAAGCCGTCTTAGCGAGGGCATTTGTTTACGGGGAACCATATAAAGTCGCCCCTCATACTCGATCACACCACCGCTGCCAAAATTCCCCATATCCTGTGGGTCAATTTCTTGACCCTTTAAAAAGAATCGCGGATTGAGCTCAAACCAATTGAAATCCCGTCCGGCACCGTCGCTTTGCAAAGCGAAATCGACCATAAAGTCGTCATCATTCAATTCTTGCAATGGTTGACCTTTATAAAAATTTTGAAAACCTTAAACATTGAGCGACTGCAATACCTCCAAGGTTTCATTCATTTGTGATTCGTTTTTCCCGGTTTTAGGGAGGTGAAAAACGCCACTTTCAAGATAGAAGTCTTTACTTAAATCGCCCGTCCAAATCTTTGACAACAACGGCGTTCGCGCTTTCTTAAATGCTTCGCCCCCCGTGCTTAAGGCCCAGTACTTAAGAATCTCAAAGAGCAATCGAAATTCACGCGCAATAAGTCCTTCTAAAACCACCTCGCCTTGCTCAGAATAAAAAGACTCACTGGCTTCTAGAACCTTGAATGTTCTAGAAACAAAATCTTCAAAATTAGCAAGAACCGCTTTTGAACAGAGTTCTGTCAGGGCCATGTCTCGAGCCAAGACCACCCCGGCGCCACTCACTAAGAGAGTTTGGACTTTTTCGTGTAACGCTGAAAACAGCGCCTCTTTGCTAACGACGCGCCCATTCGTCAAGGCTCCTTCAAAGTGAACCGACAATATTTCCAAGAAGACGTATTGAAGAATCCCCAGATGTTTAAGTAATTTCAGATCCCATTCGCGATTTCGTCGCGAACGCGTCGCCACATCGCGAGCCTCGCTGTTAAGTAAAAAAGGCAACCCTTCGGAAAGTGTCCTGAGATACACCACCGAGCGCGGGCTCCAACCCTTGCGCAGCAAATCTTTTTGTCCCAAAATTCGCGCTCGATGCTGAAGATAAAACGCACCGGCTTCATCAAGTTGAATTTCAATTAAACTTTGTTGCGGTGCTAAGGTCGTTGAACCTCCGGTGATTTTAACCGGAATCACTCGGGTCCGAAGATGTTTTAAGATTGTTTTTGCCTCAAGCTCCCCTTCACTATGAAGGGTTGGCATTTCTCCAGGTCGGAAAGTCCATTGAGTCTGATCTTCGGAAAGACTGATAAGAACTTCCTCCAAACGACGCCACTCATTGTACCAAGGATGAACCAAGAGTTTTCCTGAGTTGGGTTCAACTGCAAAAGATTCAAAGAAATAAAACGGTTGTTTTTGCGCGCACACCAGCTTGAACTCGGCTTCAAGATGTTTCTTTTCCGCAAACTCCACTCGCCAATCCAAATCTTTCGTGGGATCAAAATCAATGTCTCGAATCAGCAAGGCTTTCTTGTGCTCTATCTTAGTTTGCACATAAAGTTTTAATTGCCCTTGATTTACCTTGGTTGCCAGGGTCGCTAAAAGAGTCTGGATGATCTCTTCAAGTTCCTTTAGATTTTGACTGACAAAAATCTGCTCTTTTTGTTGTGCCAAAGGCCATTGTGCAAAAATAGAACTATTCTTTTTGGGCTGAGGCAACAAATCGCGAGGCACTTGCTTTTGCAAAGGGTGACGCAAAATCTCTTTAGCTGAGATCTGCACCCCATTGCTAAAGTTATATCTAATAATGCCAGCCAGTCGATTTTGCTCATTGACTTCATTGAAGTAGAACTCGGAATAGGCCGTCAGTTTCTTTCGAAAAACCTCTGGCATATTCCAAAGAAGGGGTGAAAGTAACTCTTTGTCTTTCGAAACTTCTTCGAGGTGATATCCCTTAAAATCCGTATTAAGTAGGCTCCCCAAGGTGGCCCCTTTTAATATGGGCGCATCCTCCAAAAACAGGCTGATAGACTCTAGCTCCACCTCAAGAC
>JANJTG010000333.1 GCA_024711265.1 Bdellovibrio sp.
TTTAGCGGAACCCAGGATCGCCGCCTTCACATCTTGCCATGTTTTTTCCGGGTGAGCGGACCAGTACAAGGCCGCAGCTCCGGCAACATGAGGGGTCGCCATAGAGGTTCCATCCCAAGTGGCTTTGAAGCCGAACTTATCAATCACGGTGTCCGTGTAGCCTTGTTCTACAACTGTCGAAAAAACCTTCACACCAGGTGCTCCGATATCCACGGTTTTCGCGCCCCAGTTCGAGAAAGAACCCAGGTTGTTGTTCACGTCCAACGCCGCCACAGAAATAATAATGTCGTGGTCATAGGACGCGGGGTAAGCTGGAGCCTTGTCCGTGTCGTTGTCATAACCCACACCTTTATGTCCATTGCCTGCCGCCGCGATGAAAAGAACGCCTTTGTCTTGCGCGTACTGAACGGCATCACGAAGAGCTTGGTTTTCTGGTGATCCGGCCTCTTCGCCTTCAGAGCCCCATGAGTTGCTCATGACTTTGGCGCCATTATCCACGGCGTATTTAATAGCTTTAATGGCGTCGGCCGTTGTTCCTTGGCCTTTTTCAGAGATAAAACGCAAAGACATGATCTTGACGTTGGGAGCAACGCCCGCGATCCCTTTGTTGTTGTCGCCACGAGCAGCTACGTTTCCTGCACAGTGAGTTCCGTGGCCAGGGTTTCCACCTTTAAAAAGAATTTCCATAGGATCAACGGAAAGATCGAAGGGCTTGTTGTCGTTAGAAACAAAATCCCAACCAATGACGTCATCGGCATAGCCATTGTTGTCATCGTCGATCCCATTGTTGGGAATTTCTTTAGAGTTTCTCCACAAGTTAGGCAGAAGATCTTCATGAGTATAGTCCACGCCGGTGTCGATGACGGCGACAACCATATCGGGATTTCCTTTGGTGATTTTCCACGCATCTGTGACACCGACATCAATCATGCCCCACTGCTTATTGAAAAGGGGGTCTGCGCCTGCAGATGATTGCGGGGCGTCAGGAATAGCTGGGTTGTCTGCTTTCGCCAGTTCGCGAAGCTGAGGATTTCTTGAAAGCATTTTCGCAAGGGCGGCTTTGCGAAGAGGATCTTGAATTGTGTAGTCCTCCATCAAAGCGATCTTGTAGTTAGGTTGAACGTATTCAACTGCTGGATTTTTCTCTAAACTTTGCAGACTCATATGGCGGGGAGCTTGAACTCGAACCCAGGAATCGGTGAGTTTTTCTACTTTTGCTCCTTGAATTTGGAATTCAACAAAGCCAGGTGCTAATTTAATAAGCAAATCTTGTTTCTTTGAATTTGCTTGTGCCCCTAAGCTGATCGCAAGAATGGCGGAACTGACGTACAAGGCCATTTTTTTCATCTGTTTTCCCTTCTCGAGGTCCCTCCGGCTTCCGTTGTTATGTCTTGCGACACGACACAATGCCTTCCTCGATTGATGTTAAGTAGAAATTTAAGTTTAGAAGTGAGTCGACAGGAGAATCAATTTCAATTGCCCTTTTTTGGAAAGGCGCGTTGAAGAAATCGGACGCGGCCTCTATATTACTTATCTAGTTGTCAGGATTACGGAATTTCAGTAACTACTTAATGATAGCTAAATGAAATTGCAGAGGTGTATTTATGCACAAAGATCAAGTGCAGGGTTCTGTGTCCCATGGAGGAGCCAGCGGAACTCAAGCCATAGATGATATGTCACGAGAAGTTGCGTTCACGTCGAAGCTCGATGCTTTGGTGGCGTGGGGACGAAAAAATTCATTGTGGCCAATGCCTTATGGGACCGCTTGTTGTGGTATCGAATTCATGTCAGTGATGGGGCCAAAATATGACTTGGCTCGTTTCGGCGCAGAAGTGGCGCGTTTCTCTCCACGTCAGGCGGACTTGCTTGTTGTGGCAGGAACGATCACTGAAAAAATGGCGCCTGTTATTACTCGTATTTATCAACAAATGCTTGAGCCAAAATACGTGATCGCGATGGGTGCTTGCGCCAGTTCAGGTGGATTCTATCGTGCCTATCACGTTCTTCAAGGTGTTGATAAAGTGATCCCTGTCGATGTGTACATTCCGGGATGCCCTCCAACGCCAGAAGCCGTGATGGATGGAATTATGGCTTTGCAACGTATGATTGCAACTCATCAACCTCGCCCATGGAAAGACAACTGGAAGAGCCCTTATGAACAAGCTTGAGAAATTAAAACAATCCCTCGGTGGTAAATTTAAAATCGAGAACTATAAATTCATTCACGCCGTGGGCGATGATGTTCTTGAGGTTCCCAAAGAAGACGTGCCTGCGCTGTTGCAGTTTTTCCATGACAGTGGGCAATTCGACTTCTTGATGGACGTTTGTGGTGCGGATTATCCGGGTCGCGAAAAGCGTTTCGATGTGGTTTATCATTTGTTTTCTTCAAAAGATGCTTCTCGTTTGCGCGTCAAAGCCCAGGTGGGAGAAAACGAATCAATCGGAACCGTGATTCCTGCATATCGTGGTGCGGACTGGTTTGAGCGTGAAGCTTATGACATGTTCGGTATCAAGTTTGAGGGACACCCCAATCTTCGCAAGATTTTGACTCACCATCAGTTTGTGGGCCATCCTCTGCGTAAAGACTATGATGCAAACTTGCAGCAGGCCTGCACGGTTTCTTTGCCGATTCACTTCAACAACGAACCGGGTTCTCCTGGGGATGTGTTGAATGATAAATACGTGCCTTTGAATATTGGACCTGCCCATACGGCGATGCACGGAACTCTTCGTGTGATGGCGGAAATGGACGGCGAGACCATCGTTCGATGCAACAACGAAATTGGTTACTTGCACCGTTGTTTCGAAAAAATGGCAGAAACTCATCCCTACAATCAGGTGATTCCATACACGGATCGTTTGAACTACTGTTCGGCTCCGATGAACAACATCGGTTACTGCAAAACGGTTGAAAGACTTTTGGGGGTTGAAATTCCTCCCAAAGCACAAGCGATGCGTGTGATCTTGGCAGAACTTTCTCGTATCATCGACCACACGATTGCTATCGGGACTGGCGCGATGGACTTGGGAGCTTTAACAAGCTTCTTCTATATGTTCGGTTTGCGTGAACAGGTTTACGGTCTTTTCGAAAAACTTTGCGGAGCTCGCTTGACGGTGTCCATGACCCGCGTGGGCGGTATGGCACAAGATGCTCCTGAAGGTTGGTTCGATGAGGTTCTTGCTCTTTGTAAAGAAATTCGCAAGGGCACGGACGAAATGGCCAGCATGGTTGTAGATAACAAGATCTTCATCCAACGTACTCGCGGGATCTGTCCGGTTTCCGCGCAAGATGCGATTCAGTGGGGTTACACAGGTCCTCTTCTTCGCGCTTCCGGTGTGAATTTGGATTTGCGTAAGGCGCAACCTTATTATGGTTACGACGCTTTGGACTTTGATGTTCCCGTAGGAACATCGGGTGACATCTACGATCGTTATTTGGTCCGTTTTGAAGAAATGCGCCAATCAGTTCGTATCATTGAACAGGTTTGTAAAAACGTTCCTGGTGGCGACTATACAATTCGCGACAAAGGCATCGTTCTTCCTGAAAAGAAAGATGTTTACGGCAATATCGAAGGTTTGATGAATCACTTCATGTTGATCATCAAGGGTCTTCGTCCTCCTGTGGGTGAAGTCTATGATGCGACAGAAGCGGCCAACGGAGAGTTGGGCTTCTATCTTGTCAGTGATGGCTCGGCGAATCCTTATCGCTTGAAAGTTCGTCCTCCTTGTTTCGCCATTTATCAGTCTTATCCGACGGTGGTGAAAGGGGCTCAGCTGGCTGACGCGATTGCGACAGTGGCTTCGATGAATTTGATCGCAGGGGAACTGGACCGCTAAGAGGCGAGAGCCCCAAGGTGGAGCGGTCTTAAGACCGCGGAACTGAAGTAGTAAAAAGGGAAACACAATGTTTACACTTTCTGATCAAGGCTTGGCTGAAGTAAAAAAAGAACTCGCTCGCTATGAAGCGAAAGAGTCTGCGATTATTCCAAGTCTTTATATTGCTCAAAAAGAAAATAAGGGCTTCATCACTCCGGAAATGATCACCTACTTATCGAAGGTGATGGATATTCCTGAAGCTCGTATTAATGAAGTTTTTAAATTTTATACGATGTTCAACCAAAAGCCGGTTGGAAAATATCACGTGCAAGTTTGCACGAATATTTCCTGCGCTTTGGAGGGCGGTCGTGAGATGGCCCATCATATTTGTCATGAGTTGGGCGTAAAGTATGACGAAGTGACTTCGGATGGACGCTTCACGGTAAGCAAGGTCGAGTGCCTTGGCTCTTGTGGAACCGCTCCGATGATGCAAGTGAACGACACTTACCATGAAAAACTCACTCCGGAAACGGCGATGAATCTTCTAAGAGGTATGAAATAATGTCTGAAGTAAAATTACTCACAGAGTTTTATCATCTGCCAGAGTTTCAAACTCTTGCTGGTTACAAAGCCAAAGGCGGTTATGAAACTTTGCCTAAAGCTTTGAAAATGCAACCTCAAGCGATCATCGACGAAGTGAAAGCTTCAGGTCTTCGTGGCCGCGGTGGTGCGGGCTTCCCAACGGGTATGAAATGGGGCTTCTTGCCGAAAAACGGTGAACCTCGTTACCTTCTTTGCAATGCCGATGAAGGCGAGCCTGGAACATTCAAAGACCGTATGATGATGGAGCGAGCTCCTCATCAATTGATCGAAGGCATGATCATCTCTGCTTTCGCGATCGGTTCTAAAAAAGGTTATATCTACGTTCGTGGTGAATATGTTTATCCCATCGAATGTTTAAGAAAAGCGATCAAAGAAGCTTACGATGCGGGTTTCTTGGGTAAAAACATTCTGGGTTCAGGTTTTGACTTTGATTTGGATGTTTATCGTGGTGCGGGCGCTTATATCTGCGGTGAAGAAACGGGTATGATTTCTTCTTTGGAAGGTCTGAAAGGACAGCCGAAGTTGAAGCCGCCATTCCCTGCGGTTCAAGGTTACTTGCGTAAACCGACTATCGTGAACAATGTGGAAACATTGGCGGCGGTGACTTACATCATCCGTGATGGCGCAACAACTTACCGTAAACATGGAACTGAAAAATCAGCTGGAACCAAGTTGTTCTCTCTTTCTGGAAACGTGATGAAGCCAGGGAACTATGAAGTTCCATTGGGATATCCTTTGATGGATCTCATCATGAAAGAGGGCGGCGGTATGAAGCCTGGCCGTAAGCTGAAAGCGGTGATCCCCGGCGGATCTTCGGCTCCTGTGTTGACAGCGGAAGAAGTGGCGAAGGCCAACTTGGATTATGAATCTTTGGCGGGTCTGGGCACGATGTTGGGTTCTGGTGCGGTGATCGTGATTGATGACTCTCAATGTATGGTTGATATGTTGGGTGTTTTATCTCACTTCTATGCTCACGAATCTTGCGGTCAGTGTACGCCGTGCCGTGAAGGAACAGGGTGGCTGAATAAGATTCTTCACTCGATCCTCGAAGGACGTGGCCGTTTGCAGGACATCGATCTTTTGATCAAAGTCGCAGACAATATGAAAGGGAAAACAATCTGTGCCCTTTCTGATGCGGCGGCTTTGCCGGTTCTTAGTTTTGTAACAAAATTTAGAGATGAGTTTGAATTCTACGTTCGTGAAGGACGTTCGAAAGTAAAAGGAACGACATATGCCGAAATGCACCATTAATGGCAAAGAAGTCGAAGTAAAAGATGGCACATCCATCATCGAAGCGATGCAACAGTCGGGCGATCGTATTGCTCACTATTGTTGGCATCCCGGATTGAGCGTTGCCGGCGTTTGTCGCGTGTGCATGGTGGAGATCGAAGGAAATCCCCGTGTTCAGATCGCTTGTAATACAATGGTTACTGAGGGAATGAAGATCAACAACACGTCTGATAAAGTGAAAGACGCTGTGAAGTGGGGTCTTGATTTCCACTTGATCAACCATCCTTTGGATTGTCCTATCTGTGACCAAGCCGGAGAGTGCGGACTTCAGGATCAATACATGGAGTACGGTAAGTACGATCCTGAAATGGCTGAAGCCAAAGTTAAAAAACACAAAGTCGTGGACTTGGGTCCGACGGTGGTTTTGGACTCTGAAAGATGTATCTTGTGTTCTCGCTGCGTGCGTTTCACCGAAGAAGTTTCCAAAACCAACGAGTTGGGAATCTTCAATCGTGGAGATCGTTCTGAGATCGGTTGCCATGAAGGCGTTCAGCTGAATAATAAATATTCTTTGAATACGGTCGATATATGCCCGGTCGGAGCATTGACTTCCAAAGACTTCCGTTTCCGTCAGCGCGTGTGGTATCTCAAGGACGCAGAAACAGTCTGTAACGGTTGTTCAACAGGTTGTAACGTGAAGGTTTACTACAACAAGGAAGGTTTCTTCCGCGTAAAACCTGTTTACAACGAAAATGTGAACGGTCACTGGATGTGCGACGAGGGTCGTGACATCTATAAATTCGTCAACAAAGAACACCGTTTATTGAAGGCGCAAGTGCGCTCGGCTTCTGGCTGGACGGAAATGCCTGCGGGGGCGGCAGCTAAGAACGCTCATGAAGTATTGAAAAATACCTCTGGCGATTCTTTGGCCTTGGTGTTGACGGCGCAATACACAGTGGAAGAGTTCGAAGCGATTGTTTCTACTTTCGTGAATGAATTTAAAACTAAAAAAGTTTACTTCTGGATCAACAACAAAGAGACGTTTGATAGCTTTGACGGACTTCTTCTTCGTGGGGATAAAAATCCGAATACCAAAGGTTTATTGAAGGTCTTGGAAAAACACGGAATCACAGCAACTTGGAC
>JANJTG010000007.1 GCA_024711265.1 Bdellovibrio sp.
AAACTGGCCAAAGTTTTGCTTTTATTCCTCACAAAAGGAAACCTTCTTCATGGTGTTAAGGCCTTCTTCTTTATTTAGCTGCCTTGTTCTTAGTAGCTTTATGCTATTAAGCGGCTGCTCTTTTAAGAAGGATGCTAATAAGCCCGATGAGGTTCCGCCAACGGTGATCGTAGAAAAATCTCACCGCGAGCCTCCAACGGCTCTTGAGGCCCTTTTACTCGACGATATGATCGCCTTTGAAAAACTTGTGACTCCCATGTCATTTGAACAGATAAACGAATATCAAAAAGATGGCTCAACTCTTCTTTGGGTGGCGGTTGGGAAGTCGAACCATACGGCAGTGGGACTGCTTCTAGAGAAGGGCGCATTGCCCTTGAAGCCAGGCAAAAACTCTGAGGTCACGCCGTTGAATTTTGCAGCCAAGACGAAGGAGTCTATCTTTAAGGCTTTGTTAGAAGTCGTTCACACAAAAAAGACAGAGATTTGCAGAGAAATCGAAGCAAAACAGTATCTAAAGGCCTTGAAACTTTTAAACACTAATTTTATTAAGTCTTCGGATCACTTGCGCGAAGACTTCCACTTCTTGGATCTTGTTCTTAAGCAAGAAAGCGTTTTAACCCCTGAAACTAAAGATCTTGTTTTAAAGCTCCTTTCTGAAAAGCCCTCCTTGGAGAAAAGCAAAGAACTGCTTTTAAGACTCTCCCTCGGGGATCCCTTATTTTTTTCTTCTTCTGCCAATGCGGTCTTTGCGCAAAATCTTCAACTTGAAAAGGCCTTTGTTCTTGAATTGATTCAAAAGTCCCCCCTCCACATTCTCAATGAAAACCTGGAGACACTGAATCGTCTTCAGTTCTTTGCTGGGGAAAGTTTGGCCGTTTTGCAGAAAGACTATCTCAATAGGATCACACAATCCCAATCGGCTGGTCAGCTATTAGCGCTGAATCAGATTCAAAAAACACTCTCTTTATTAATTCCTCAGGCGTCGGAGTTGGCATTTTGCAGCGAGTGCATCGAGGTGGCGATCACCCACCCCGCTTTGAAGTCGCAGCGTGGTGATCTGATCCGACTTTTGGTTCTAAATTCAGAAAAAGCCCCCGCAGGTTTTGTGAAATCTCTTTTAGGGCGCTTGACGGCCGAGGACTTCCGTCAGGTGGTGAGCGTTTTAAGTGTGGACTTGCGAAACTCACAAGGTGACGTCTTTGACGGCCCCTGGTCTTTGGCGGAGTATCAGATCCTGAAAGACCTGGGCATGAAGATGACCGCAGCTCAAACTGCCGAGCATCTTCGCAATTTGTTTCAACGCCGTTTTTCTGGCGACAAGAACGCCAGTCAAATCTTAATGACGTTGCAGAATGAATGGGCTTTGGCCCGCGGCCTTCTTTCTGCTGACGAAGAAGTTGAACTCTTTACGAAAGAGTTTTTATTTGCATTTGAAAGTGATCTTGCCGAAAAAGAACTTCTTTCGATTTTGGAGTCCGTGAAGGTTTCAAAGCTTCAGGGTCTTTTGATGGGAGAGGTTCAGGGGGAACGGCTTTGGTTGAATCCGGAGCATTTGTTTAAGTTTAAGAAATCTCAGGGAATGAGTGGACGATTTGAAAGACTTAGCCTTGAGTTTATTAATAACACTCTTCGCTTGATCCCAGATTTACGCAAAGATTGGTTTTTAAAAACTGATTCCTGGGTAATTTCCGATCACGATTTGCTTTGGGTGAACTTACTGGAAAGCGAACTAGGCGCCTTACGTCTGTTGCCACAGCTTCAGAATAATTTGGTAAACGGGCTCTTTAAAAAGTGGATGTGGCGACAAAACCATGACCTTGTTACCATCGAGGCTCTCTTGAGCTCAACCAACAATAAATTCCTCTCTCAAGACATCTCTTACCGCAGATCCTATTTGCCAGCCCTTTTGATCAGTGGTGCAAGTCCGATCAAATCTCGCATACTCCGCGAAATGATCGCCGCAATGCCAGAAAACACCAACCTCCAAGAATCTTCGTTCGCTCTCGAGTTTGTAGACTACATAAAGTCCGTCGCAAATCCAGAGCAACGTGACGAACTTTTCTCAAACATTTTCTTACCTTACATAACAAAGCAAAGTCCCCGTCTGCGTTTAGCATTTGAGGGACATCAAAACGCCTACAGCGCTTTCGTCGCAGGACAATTTACTCAAGATCCTCTTTGCACTTTCGCGAATAGTGCTACTTACAAGACTCACTGCGATTCATTGGCAAAACAGCTCACGGCCCCGAGCGCCAAAGGTGGCAACAAAGATAAAATCGATATCGGTCAGCGCATCGAAGAAATGCGCCGCGAGCAAGAATATAAAAACAGTCTCGCAGGACGCCTATTAGATAACGAAAAGATCAATATCACCGCATTGAGTGAACTCTCAAAACTCACCCCCCAAAGCCCCGGCATGAGCGAATTCTTCAAACAAAACCCGTGGATCTTCTCCATTAAGTTCTACAGCCCCTCCAAACTCCCCTACTAAAAGTGGCCCCGAGAAGGTACTCCGTACCTTTTTGAATCGCAGCCCGCCCACCGATCCCCGTTCTTAAATCCGAGAAACGAAACCGTCCATTCTTAAAACTGCGAACTCGCTGGCCCCAAAACGCATATAATAGTTCTCAGAACCAAAACACCTGTCCCCGGTTTTGCTTATACCCCTTAGCAGAACAACGAACCCAAGGGGGATAACATGAAAAAGTGCCTACTCTTTACAATCACACGTGCAGCAGCAACTGGAGGATTCTAATGAGGCCAATTCTATCCCACAAAGTGAGAATTTCCTCCTGGGCCTTCATGATCGCTTTTCTTATTCAGAACTTCTCCCCGACTGCAACAAAAGAATACGGCTGGCTTCTTTTAATGGTGGCTTTCGCGGATGCAAGCCTCACTGTCACAGAGCCGGAAGAACTAAGGAAAGTGAATATGGTCATCTCAACCTTGCTAAAATTGCTTTGGCTTTTTGGCTTTGGATATAGTCTGTTGAAATAAAGACAACCACGGCATTATGGTCCCTCATAATGCCGGGCAATTTCAAAAAGGTACGGAGTACCTTATAAACTCACGAAACATGAACCTTGAATTTAGGCGCTGTACTTCTTCGCATATTGCTTAAGAACCTGACGCATTAAACGCTGGTACTTATTTCCAGTTTTATTCGCCTGCTCTTTAAAGAACTCCAATGTTGACTCTTCAATCTCAATGGTAATCTTAATTCGTTCATCATTTTTAAAAAGAAGCTCTGGAGGCGGCAAAAAATCGATCACTCTTGTTGCTTTCCCCACCGGAGCCTCGTGATCACTCGATGAGTATGTGCCCCAGCTAGCTTTGGCTTTTTTGGTTTGCTTTTTCATAATATCTTTCCCATTTCCGCCATCGACCGGCACCGTAGATTCTGATTCTTTTGCCTCGCATCCTGAACCTCACCGTCAAAACTCCCATCGAAGTTCTTCCTAGGCAAAAGTATCTTGCCTCAAACTGACTATGAAGTTCATCGAATATAAATATTCGATCTGGGTCTTTGAACGCCAATCTTGCCGTCAGAAAGTCAATGCCATGCTTTTGAATGTTGACCCGTTCTTTTTCCGAATCCCACTCAAACGAACCTATTACAATGATAGTTTTTAACATATTACCATACTTTTATACATATATTTATGTGGTCTATTTGCAATATTCAAAGAATAGACCACTTATATGCACAAAAGGATCACGATTGAGTGCCAGCAAAATCCGGGCTTCGCACTTTCAAAAAGGCACCCGAGTACCTTATAAACTCACGAAACATGAACCTTGAATTTAAGGCCTGCTTGAACTAGCTGATCTTGGAAAGCTAACTGAATAAATCGATCTTCGGAGAACCCAAGTATTCTTGCAAAACGAGCCGCTCTCTCAGGGCTCACTGACTTACGACCCTTTTCGATATCATTCAGGTGCTGTCTGGATATACTTAGCTTTTTCGCAAAAGACTCAAGAGTTTCCCCCTCTGACTTTCGCAACGACGAAAGACGAAGACCGAAACTGAGAGATTCACCCAAATGTTTTTCGAGAACTCTGACGCTGGGGCTTTTTTTCTTAATATTCATGCTTATTCACCTCAACAACCGTCACGACTTTGACTTTATCTACTCGACCTCTTCAACCCAATCCAAAAGATTCGCCAAGATATGTCGTGGCAACCTCTTAAGCCCTTTCTTAACCTTATCCGTCAGCTCAACCGTCCAAATCATTTGTACACCCATTTGGTTTACATTTCAATATCTAAAGTTAGACGTGCAAAAAGGATCCACGGGTTTTAAACGAATTAATCGTGAACAGACGACATAGCCGATCGAAGACCGCACTAGAAAACTAAAAATCCCTGAAGAGGGCGTCTCTTAAATTTGAGTTTTAGAACTTAGTGATTTTTTAAAAAAAAGGGCGCAAAAAGTTGAAACCAAATCGCAGCAACTATGAGCTTTGCACCTAACTCACCGCAATTCAAAAAGGTACGGCGTACCCGAAAAGCTCTTTAAAGGGCTTTCTTGAGAATTTCATTAATAAGACTTTGATAGGCCACAAAAAGGATACGGCTTAATACTCATCCATTAACGCACCGTAGACCGAAAAAAACACCAAGCACCTTTTGCCTATTATCTTTTTTCCCAGTTGTAGGCGGTTTGGCAGATGAGTTCTAGGTTGTCGTATTTGGGGGTCCAGGAGAAGGCTTTACGGATTTTGGAGGAGTCAGCAACCAAATAGACCGCGTCCCCAGCTCGGCGCGGCTGCTCAACCACTTTAAAATTCACTCCGCTTACTTTGCGAACAGCATCAATTACTTCACGAACAGAAAAGCCCCGGCCGTAGCCACAATTGAAGACCTCAGAGCGCCCTCCGTCATTAAGATACTTTAGCGCAAGCACGTGGAGCTCTGCCAAATCCTCTACATGAATGTAGTCACGAACCCCAGTTCCATCTTCAGTCGGATAATCCGTCCCAAAGATCCCGACGGATTCCCTTTTCCCACAAGCCGCCTCACTCGCAACTTTAATCAAATGAGTTGCATTCTTGGTTCGCTGACCGTTCTTTCCATCAAGCGCAGCTCCTGCCACATTAAAATAGCGTAAGCAGACCGAACGAAGACCATATGGCTTCTCACAATCTCGCAAAATCAGTTCACTCATCAATTTAGTTTGCCCATATGGATTGGAGGGGGAAGTTGGAGATATCTCAGTAAGCATATAAGACACTTCAGCCCCGGCATAAACCATCGACGTTGACGAAAAAACAACCATCCCTACTTCATTTTCAATGCAGGCCTGCGCTAAAGCCAAAGCTCCCATTGTATTGTTCTCGTAATAGTCTAGTGGCTTTTCGACAGATTCGGAAACAATCAGCTTTGCCGCAAAATGAACAACGGCGGAGATTTTTTTATCTTTCATCACTCTGGACAACATCAGCTTGTCACGAACATCCCCCATGATCAATTCTGCTCCAACTGGAATCGCTTCGCGAAATCCCGTTGTGACGTTATCGTAAACAACCACGCCGTAGCCAGCGTCTAAAAGTTTTTGAACAGTGTGTGAACCGATATAGCCGGCGCCGCCGGTGACTAGGACTTGCATGTAGAAACCCCGTATTTTTCAGATATCAAGACTGTAGCGCCTAATTGGGCTTCTTCGCAAATAGAGCATTTAACGCGCTGTCAAATACATCCACTCACACCAAAATGCGTGCAACTATTCGGAACGAACAAAATAGTTTCCTAATTACAGTGGGAGAAATTTAGAATGATTTTGGTTTTCGGAAAAAATGGACAAGTAGCAACTGCGCTGCGCGAGCGCCTCCCCAATGCCCTTTTTTTAGACAGCCATGAGGCCAACTTCCTATTCCCCGAACAAATCGTCGCACTTTTGGATTCAAAAAAACCAAAGGTCATCATCAACGCCAGCGCCTACACGGCCGTAGATAAGGCCGAGGATGAGCGAGAAGCGTCTCTTACAATCAATGCAAAAACTCCGGGGGCAATCGCTTGCTGGTGCAAAAACAATAACAGCACACTTATTCACTACTCGACAGACTACGTATTTCGCGGCGATGGCGATCGACCCTGGCTAGAAAATGATGAGACCTCTCCAGTAAACTGGTATGGGGAAACCAAACTTCAAGGTGAAAAGGCCATCTTAGAATCTCAATGTGCCGCCTATATTTTTCGGATCTCTTGGGTCTATAGCCCCTGGGGACATAATTTCCCAAAAACTATCCTGCGCCTTGCGAAAGAGCGCGAACAGCTTAGCGTCGTCAATGATCAATGGGGAGCCCCGACAGACGCCCACGATGTCGCGCGAGTTACGAGTAAACTCGCAATCAAACTGGAAAAAGGCGAACAATGCCCCGCCCCTGGGATTTACCATCTTCGATTCGAGGAGTACCAAACCTGGCACCAGTTTGCGACAAGTATCGTCGAAAAGGCTCGCCAAGCGGGTGAAGAACTGAAGGTCAAAGAAATTCGTCCCGTCAGCAGCGCTGAATTCCCAACGAAAGCAAAACGCCCTGCAAATTCCCGACTGGGAAGCATGTACGCTAAAGAACTGTTTGAATAGAAATATCCTGAAGTCCAATCTCTTGCATTTGACGCACTGGGGGCCGAAAAAAATAAGCAGACCCTCCCCCGAAAACTTGACTGGAGGGGATTCCCGAATATGATTCTGATTTGCTTTATTCTTCGGAGAGAATCCTATGACGATTTTAGTTACTGGTGCGGCTGGATTTATCGGCAGTTGCTTTGCTAGACATTTACTTTCAAAAAATCACACTGTGGTGGTTCTCGATAAGTTGACGTATGCGGGACATCTTGAAAATTTGGAAGGCCTTATCGACAACAAAACGCTTTTCTTCGAAAAGGGTGATATTGCGGATGATGCTTTCGTTGCGTCGTTGTTCAAAAAATATCAATTCGATGCTGTAACTAACTTCGCGGCAGAATCTCACGTTGATAACTCGATTCATTCTCCTCGCGAGTTTATTGAAACCAACATCATCGGAACCTTCACGCTTCTGGATAATAGCCGCAAATACTGGTCTTCGTTGTCTGAGGATAAAAAACAAAATTTCCGTTACCTTCAAGTTTCTACAGATGAGGTTTATGGAACACTTGGGGAAACTGGAAAGTTCCATGAGACTCTTCCGTATCAGCCGAATTCCCCCTATTCTTCTTCAAAGGCTGGCGCTGATCATCTTGTGCGCGCTTGGCATCACACGTATGGCCTTCCGACGGTTACAACTAACTGCTCTAACAACTATGGACCTCGCCAATACCCTGAAAAGCTAATTCCAGTGATGATCACAAATGCTCTTCAAGAAAAGAACCTTCCTGTTTATGGAAATGGTGGCAACATTCGTGACTGGATTCACGTTGAGGACCATGCTCATGGCGTTTACCTAGCTTTGACTCGCGGGACGCCGGGTGAAACATATTGCTTCGGCGGGAACTCTGAAAGACGCAATCTGGATGTCGTGAAGGCAATCTGCGCGACCTTAGATAGCGTTCAACCGCGCAAAAACGGTAAAAGCTATTCTGAACTTATCACTTTTGTCCAAGACCGTGCAGGTCATGATTGGCGCTATGCGATTGATGATAGCAAAGCCCAAAAAGATCTTGGCTTTGAACGTAAGTATAAGAATTTTGAAGATGGTCTTAAAGCGACGGTGGATTGGTATTTATCCAATACAGAATGGAGCAAAAAAGTCCTCGGCAAGAACAAGGGTTGAGGACACATTGAACATCACGATTCTCTACGCAAAAAAGATATGGAAATATATTCCCCTAGAAGTTCGCGATCTTCTACCCTTGAGACTATTGATTCAATGGCTAAAACCGTATCTAAAAACAAAGCTGACTAATACTTCTCCGAATAAAGGGCCCCAGGGCGAACTTACCGATCTAGCCAGCCTCGATAAAGCCATCGAATATGCGTCCTATTTAGAAGAAACCAATCAGGACGAATTTTTTAGATACATTCAAACCATTTCCTTCAAGAGGCCAAAACTGCCGCCAGAATTTCCAGATCCGTTTTCTCGTGCTTATTACCAAAA
>JANJTG010000034.1 GCA_024711265.1 Bdellovibrio sp.
CCCAGGCAATGAAAGGTGTGATCGCATTGCCGTGGGATTTTCTAAGAATGAATTTGTGTCCTTGTATTCGGGTTCCTTGAGGACGTACTCGATCAATTTGTTGGAAGTTCCCGCCGACACGAGTCTCCCGGAAATGCGTAAGCCCGGTGAAAAAAAAGAGGCCTTCAGTTATCTGAGCAACTTGGGGGGCCTTGTTTATCGCCATCGCAACTGGCCCTCTTGTCAAAAAAGAGTCAGTGGTCAAAGTGGGGCGAAGTTTAAAAAGGCGATGTCGGCCTCGGAAGAAATTGAAATCTTGAAGAGTTGGGGACTGAATCCTCAGACAGAAATCAAGGAAGGATAAGTTGTCATGGAGATTGCAAATCGTCATGTGCTAGTGACCGGCGCCAGTCGGGGAATTGGGAAAGCCTTTGCAAAAATGTGTGCGGAAGATAAAGCGCACCTCCATCTTGTTTTGAGAAAGACGGACCCGGAAGCCGTTAAGTCTCTTGAAGTGGCTGGGGCTAAATCAGTCACGGTGTGGGAGGCGGATCTTTCGACTCGTCAGGGTGTGGAAGATCTTTTGCAACGTCTTAAGGATACTCCCATTGACATCTTGTTTAATAATGCCGGGACCTTGACGGGGGGGCTGTTGGAAGAACAGCCTTTGGATGATATTTACCGCATGTTTCAAGTGAATTTGAATGCATTAGTTCACCTGACTCACGGCCTGTTGCCGGGGATGCTGTCGCGCAAGCGGGGAAAAATCATTAATAACTCCAGTGTGTCGGCGTATATGCACTTTCCCTGTGCTTCGACTTACGCGGCTTCGAAGGCCGCTGTGGCTGCGTTCACAGACTGTATCCGCATGGAGTTGAAGGACACGGGGGTCACGACGCTTTTGTTGATCACTCCGGGAATCAAAACACGGATGTTCGACGAGATAGAGACTTTATACTCCAAGAATTTTCAGATCCCGAATGATTCAATTTCTCCCAGTAAATATGCGGAGATGATTCGCGAAGCCATTTTGCACGATTTGGATGTGATGGAGCCTTCGGGGTTAACCGGAGTTGGTTTGAAAGTCGCAAAATTTATCAAGCCTCTTTTTGAGATTGAGGTTGCTCGTCGTTTTAAACGTTCATAAATAAATTGATTAAAAATGTGAATCTTACTTTCCGGTAAGAAAGCCTTCCTGGGCTGAGCTTTTCTTCGAAAACTTCCGAAAATGAATTGGTATGAAGAGACTCGGCTTTACTATTTTTTGTTTATTTATATTGTTTTCTTGGCAGAAAGTGCCTGCCCGTTATCCGGCGGGGGAATCAAAAAATAGCTGTGAAAGAAGAATTTTAGTGGGGCTTAATAATTACGAGCCCTTTGCCTATCGAGAGAACGGACGGCTTAAAGGACTGGCTCATGATATTGTCCAGGCTCTGAAGGACAAGGTCGGTTGTGAGTACTTTGAGACCGAGCTGTCGGCGCGCTCCGAAGCGGAGCATATCAACAATGATCGAATCGACATGTTGGTTCTTATGGTGAAAACGACAGAATATGAAAAGGGAGGGGTTTTTATTCCTTTCTATGAAACTTATCGCCAGCTCACGGTCACGAAGAAGGCTTTCAGTAAAAACAGAAAGATTAAAGACTATATCAACGACGACAAAATCAAATTTGCATATATGATCGGCAATCGAACGGTGCTCTCTAAAGAGGAAGAGGATCGACTGTTGAAATCCTCTCGCTTGATAGGAACCCCTGACCCAGAGGGGGCCTTTCGTTTGTTGAAAGAGGGGCGAGTGCAGGCGGTGTTATTTTCGGCTCTGCTGGCCTCACACTATGTTGATAAGATGAAAATGACAGATCAGACTGAGAAAGTTCGTGATGAGACTCAAAAAATCCCGGTGGGGATCTATTTGTCAAAGCGTCGCGTTTCGCCAGCTGAAGAAGAAATGTTTGTGCGGGCTTTTGAGGAAATTAAAAAGGATGGAAGTTTCGTTCGCATCCTTTCTAAATACATGAGTCTGGACCAGGCGTTGTTCCGTTTGAATAATTAAGGATTGAAATTAAGCTCTCCAGAGCCGACCGCCCCTGTGATGGTCATTTTCAAGGCCTTCCCTTCGATGGACTTCATGGGGATCGGGAAAGTGACCGAGTAGGGTGTGTAAAAGCGATTGTGGTAGGGATAAAGACCTTCAATCTCTGCCAGTTGCAATTTAATTTTTTTCGCTTTGCCTTCGAAGCGTTTGCCATCGACATCCAAGAAGATTTTCCAGATGGTGTTTTCTTTGAAAAGATCATCATTCTTTTTCTCCGGAGTGAAGAAGCTGAGGAAGATCTCCGTCTCTTTGTTCAGACGCGTTTCATACTTCGCTTTTTCTTCAGCGAATTTCTTATCGTCCCATTGGTAAAGCATAGAGCTTTGTCCCAGTTGAGCTTCCGCCACGGAGGAGTTGATCACAGTCGCCTCCATATCCATGGTGTTGTAAAAGCCCGAATAGCGGCGAGTTTTGTCCGTGTATTTTTCAATCACATCCATGTAGCTGCCGGTGGTGCGCAGAGTATTGCCGGAGGGGGTGACTTCGTAAGAGGCGCAGGCGGAAAGAAAAAGGAAAAAGCCTAAAAGGTATTTCATTGTTGAGACTCCAAAATTCCGTCTAAAAACTTCTTGATATCAGCATAGACGGTCTGACGGATGATATCGTTGATCAGTTCGTGTTTGGCATCGGGATACACGTAAAGTTCTTTGTGAGTGCTTCCCATCTTTTCATAAAAAGCTTTCGCTTCGGGAGTGCTGACCACGGGGTCATTTTCAGCAAGGATGAAAAGGGCCGGTGTCTTAATCTGATTCGCACGGGGGCGAACATATTCGAAGGACTCTAAAAAGCCCAAGAAAGCTCCCGGCGATATGCGCGTGTGGCGAAGGGCATCTTGTTCGAACTCTCGGATCACATCGGGATCGCGAGTTAACATGTCATTAGTGAGTTCATTTCCCATCGTGATTTGCGGCAAAATCACATTTAATACCGAAGCGCCCTTGGATTTATAAAGAGGTACGGGGACGGAAACTCCCAAAAGGGGAGAGCTTACGACGATCGCAGAACATGGAATGTCTGGATTGCGCAAAAGAGTTTTTAATTCAATCAGCGCCCCCATCGAGTGACAAAGCAGAACAATCGGGCCTTGGCGGACTTTTTCATTTTTTAGAACCATGTCTAAAAAGATTTTGTAGTCCTGGCAGTAATCATCAAATTGCGCGACATAACCGCGACGTCCATCAGAGCGTCCATGGCCTCGCAAGTCCCAGCCGTAAAAACTCCATTTGTCATTTTCAAAAGCTTTAATCAGACGGTGATAGGATTCCGAATGTTCACCATGGCCGTGAGTGATAATCACAGTTCCTCGTGCTTCGGGATTGTCCCAGATTTGGAAGAAAAGGCGCGCGTCTTGATATCCTGTAAAGAAACCTTCAGATCTTTTATACATACCCTTTTAGATTGCCGCGAGAGTCTAAAGCGGGCAAGTCAAATCAGGCCCCGGACCACGATTGTATCATGGGGCTGGGAGCTTAATTCCGGATAGTCAATGTTGTAATGGATGCCTCGAGATTCATGCCGACGTCGCGCGCACTCGACCGAAAGATCAGCCACGATAGCGATATTGCGGAGCTCTAAGATGTCAGAGTGAATCTTCATGTTTGAATAATACTCTCGCGTTTCCGATAGAATATTCTTCAGGCGATGTTGAGCCCGTTCCAGACGTTTGTTAGAGCGAAGAATTCCCATGTAATTCCACATCAAGCGGCGAATCTCATCCCACATGTGATTGATTACGATCATTTCGTCATCGTTGGATTCTTGTGGATGAGTCCAGGGTTTGGGTTCTTGAGGGAAGATCTGGTAGGTGGCCCAATGGGTTTTGATCTCGGCCGCGCAGTTGTGAGCAGTTGTCAGACACTCCAGCAAAGAGTTGGAAGCCAAACGGTTGGCGCCATGTAAGCCCGTGCAGGCAGTTTCTCCTACCGCCCACAGTCCAGGAATATCTGTGCGACCATTTTGATCGGTGAGCACACCTCCGCAGAGATAATGGGCCGCCGGTACGACCGGGATGGGTTGTCGACTCATGTCGATGCCATACTCAAGACACTTGTTGAAGATGTTGGGGAAGCGGTTTTTTAAAAACTCACGATCCAACTTTGTCATGTCCAGATAGACGCACTCCGCGCCGGTTTTCTTCATCTCGTTGTCTATAGAGCGCGCTACCACATCTCGAGGGGCCAGCGAGCCCAACTTGTGATATTTGTGCATGAAGGCGTGCCCGTTGCTGTCGATGAGTTCTCCGCCTTCTCCGCGCAAGGCTTCTGAGATAAGAAAATTTCTGGATTCGCGATGGAAAAGGCACGTTGGATGGAACTGCATGAATTCGAGGTTGGCAATGCGTGCGCCCACTCGGTAAGCCATCGCAATGCCGTCGCCAGTCGCGCCACTCCAGTTGGAGGTGTAGAGATAGACTTTTCCCGCACCCCCGGTGGCAAGAACTGTGTTTTTCGCTAGAAATGTATGCACCTCGCCATTGTTTTTATTAAGGGCGTAAGTGCCGATGCAGTGGACGGGATCCATATCCGTGGGGTCCACCTCTTTGTTGACGATAAGGTCGATGGCGTAGAATCGCTCCATCAAGGTGATGTTGGGATTTTCAAGAACTCGCGCCAAGAGAGTGCGGTGAATTTCTAAACCAGTTTGATCTTCGAAGTGTAAAATGCGACGGAAGCTGTGTCCGCCCTCGCGCGTCAAGTCGATCTCGTTGGTTTCTTCGGAACCCTTCTTGCGAACGTCAAAATGAACGCCCCAGTTTATTAAATCCTGAATGCGATCAGGGGCTTGTTCTACGTAATTGCGAACGACAGTTTCTTTGCAAAGGCCGGCGCCGGCTGTGAGGGTGTCTTGAATATGAGACTCAAAGCTGTCTTCCTCCGACATCACTGCGGAAATGCCCCCTTGAGCCATGGCCGAGTTGGTTCCTCCTGCGGATTCTTTTGCAAGAATAATCACTTTCCCTTGAGAAGAAAGTTTGAGGGCCAGAGCAAGGCCGGCAGTGCCGGAGCCAATAATCAAAACATCGCAGTGATGGGTACTCATAGTGCAGATCTTCTACCCCTTTTGTTGGCATTTGCAAAGCACTCTTGCTTGATTCTTACCAGTTTCTAAAACTACAATGAAATCAAAGACTCACGTCGGCCGGATGCTGACGCTGCCGATAGCCCCCGGGCTGTCGGATGGGCATGGCAAAGTTTAAGGAAGGAATCCTCTCAATGAAAGTAAAACTCATCGCCGTCCTCGTTGCCGTAGCAGCGATCTTTATTGGAGCTGTTTTATGGCGGACCGATAGCTTTGTTTATGGGGACCGTATGAGCTGGGTGGAAGCGCAAACACGCACGCAACTCGGCGCTATGAATCACTCATTGGCAACGGAACTCAAATCCTTGCAGCGTGTGGTCGCTACTTTTAAGGCCGAGAATTTTCAAAAAGGAAAATTGAATTGGAGTTCCTTGGCGCCGTACTATGCGGCGGCTTCTTTTGTGGTCAGTGGAGACAACTTGGATCCGCAAGTTTTGCTCGTTAAAGAAAATTCAAAAGCGGAAAACTGGAATAAGGATTTCGTAAAGTCTGCGGTGGGGCCATTAACAAATAGAACTGCGGATCAGCGTTTCTATGTGAAGCCTTTTCAGGATTCTCAACGTGGACGTTATGTCGCGCTGGTATTTTTAGAGGGCACCAAGGCTTATGCTCTTTTTGGTTCTGGTGAAATCTTCCAATCCTTGATTGACTCTCAAAGAGGAGCGTTGAGTTCTTTTTCCGTCGTTACCTCAGGGGGCCTGACCGTCGGTCATTCGGTGCCCGAGTATTTAGGAACGGTGATGAGGGATGATCCTATTTTCCGTGAAGCTCAACAAAGTGGTTCTTCTCATGGAAGTAATGTCTTCAAATTAAAATCCGGCGAACTTTATGGAATGTATGAAGCGGTTCCACAAAGTAATTTGCTTGTGCTTAGTTCCGCGCCGTTGGCAGAGACCATGAAAGGCCGCACCGGTTTGTGGTGGCAATTTTTGTTGATGGGATGTGGACTGTTGGCGGTGGGGATTGCCGCGATTTTGTGGGTGGTCATGCCTGCCGAAAAAGAAATCGAAAATTTGGAAGGGCAAGTGCAGGAACTTAAGTCGAAGGCCTTGATGGTGCCAGCCCCTGTGAAGGTCGCGACGGTGGATCCAGAGTTGATGCAAAAGGAAAAGGTGGAGGCATCAATGCGTGTGGCCTCGGCCTTGGCTCATGAGCTGCGAGGTCCCCTGGCAGCTATCTTGGGATACTCGCAGATGATTCTAGCGAAAAGCCCGGAATCCGACGTCGTGCAAAGTACAGAGTCCATTCTTAGAGAAACTCGTTCTGCACGCGGGGTCCTGGATAAACTTTTAGGTTACGCGGGCGAGGAAGTGAAAGAGAAAAACTCCATGAAGGTGGAGGGTCCTTTGGTGAAAGCTCTGAAGGAGTTAGAACCCCTTTTCACGCAAAAGGGTGTGAAGATCACGAAGAACATTCAAGAGACTTCGCTTTTGGATCTGCATGTTGATGCCGTGATCAGAGCTTTGACGAATATTTTGCAGAATTCGGTCGAGGCGATGGAAAGAATGTCGAAAAAAGAAATCAAAATTGATCTCTTTGAAGATGCGGCGGGAACACATCTTGTGATTGAAGATTCCGGAGAAGGAATTGAGCCAGCCAATGTGGAAAAGATTTTTGATCCTTTCTTCACAACACGTTCTTTTCATAATCACATGGGGCTGGGGCTTCCCGTGGCCTTTGGTATTTTAAAAGAACACAACGCCGACGTGCGGGTCGAATCTCAGCGAGGGCAGGGCACGAAAGTTTTGATTCTATTTAAGAAACAAGAAAGTGAAGTGACGCTAAAAGCCCCCGTCATGAAGGAAGAGGAAGTGATGATCTCTGCAGAGTTGCCGCAGCTTAAGGAAGAGTCTATCCATCGCCCTGAGGCGGAGGCTTCTTTTGCGGAAGAGCAAAAAACAGCGGCGCCCTCGTCGCCTTTGGATGTGAATATTGAAAATCTTTTGGAGCTTCCGGAGGTCACAGAGGCAGAGCCGCCTAAGACGGAAGTGAAAGCAACCTCCACGACACCAAAGGGATCTGATGAATTCAGCTTTATTGATGGATTCCTGGGAGAAGAGGATAACAAAGCGGCGACTTCGGCACCAGTTCCTACGGCGGCGACACCTGTCCCTGAAGAGATGGTCTTGGCCGTTGAAAACTCAGAAGCCGTTTTGGATGACGAGTTGACTCCCGTGAATCTGATTGCTCCGCCGAAGATGCCTGCACAGCAAAAAAGTTCTCGATTGGATTCCTATCACGTTGAAATTCGCCGACCTGGAAAGAGGATTTAATTGAATATTCGCGATTACAGTTCTCAGTTTACCGTTTTTGTTTTTACCACGGATGTGGATCTGGGGGCTTCTGCGAAAGTGTATCTTTCGCAAGCCGGATATGATGCCTATTACTTCCAAGACTTGGAAACTCTGGAGCAGAGGGTGCGTGACAATGCCCCTCATTTGTTGGTTTTTTCCACATCATCGTTGTCGGGGGCTTTGAGTGATTTTGTCAGTAAAGTGCAAGAGATCAACGATGAGATTCGTTTCATCGCAGTCTCTTCCATAGCCCAGTTTGATATCTTAGCTCAATACAATAGCCATGGTTTTGTTGATGTGATTTCCGATGATCCGGCGGCCTTGGAGTCGCGTATCGTGTGGGCCGTGGATCGCGCCTGCGAGAAAATCTATCTTACTTATCAGAATGAACAGCTCTTTGATGATCTTCAAGCCACTAAAGAAAAAGTTGAGGAGGTTCATGCAGCGGCGGTGACCAGCATGAAACACGCAGAGCCAGAGCGAAGCGCGATGTCGTCGGTGTCGATGCGCATTGCGGACTATCGCACGGCTCAAAGCAAAGAAGATCTGATTCAGAAGTATTTGAATCATTTACCCGACACCTTGTGCATTTTCTTTAAGTTTCTTCCCTCCGTACGATCATTTGTGGCCACTCACGCTCACGGAATTCCGACGTCGGATATTCAAGGTGTCGGCGTGCAGTTGGAAGCGGGGGATTTGAAGGACTTGGGTTCTCAGATGGTGATGGGACTTTTGCCGACGCGTTTTTCAGAAATGCTGGTGGAAGCGTTTCATTTAAACCCACCCAAGGCGTTGCCTCTTTATGCCCATAGTGCCCTGGAAGGCGTTTTTGTTTATTCGGGCGGCTTAAGTGCGGCAGAGTCCACGGCGTTGGGGGAAGAGTTTTCTTTGATGTCCTTGTGTTATTCCAATTTTGCGCTTGAGAAAAAAGTCGACTCTTTGGAAGTGCAAGATTTTGTTACCGAACTCTTCAATCGCAACTACTATCAGAAGGTTCTTGCGGACGAGGTGTCCCGGGCCCGTCGCTTGAAGCAGCCTATTTCCGTGGTGAAGATCGCGCTCGACGATATTTATGAAATCGAGTCATCTTTAGGGGAGTCCGTGAAGGATGAGTTGCTAAAATCCGTGGCGACGATCATCACGAAGACCAGCCGGACTAACGATGTGACTTGCAGAACAGCGGCCAATGAGATGGCGATGATTCTTCCTCATTGCCCCAAAAAAGGAGCTGCTTTGAGAGCCGAAAGACTGCGTCGAATCATCGAGGGGTCTTCGTTTATGGAAAATGGAATGAAGGTCTCTATCAGTTTGGGAATTAGTGAGTACCCCTCACTGTGTGATTCGGCCAAGACTTTGGATGAATCGGCATCAAAAGCATTGCTTCATATTACCGATAAGGGTGGAAATAAGATTTGTCTGTATAAGGCTCCAGAAACTCATCGTCCTGAGTTTGATGTGATGGAGAATTGAGAATAGAGATTTGTGATGGAGATGTATCGCCGTACTTTTGCGGAAATTAATTTAGACCACCTGGCGCACAACATTCGTGTGTTGCAAAAGTCTTTTCCGCAGACGCCCTTTTTGTGCCCGATGGTGAAAGCCAATGCGTATGGGCACGGAGACGTTCAATTGGCGCGCTTTTTAGAAACCTTAGGCATTGAACACTTGGGTGTGTGTCTGATCGAAGAGGGGCTTTTACTTCGTAATTTTGGAGTGAAGGCCGAGATCCTGGTGTTCCGTGGTTTTGATCGTGAAGGTGCGGAAAAAATCATCCAGTACCATATGACTCCGGTGGTGAGTACCTGGGAACAGATCGAGCATCTCGAAGCGGCGGCTTCATCGCCCGTCGGGATTCATCTCAAGTTTGATACGGGCATGAATCGTCTGGGATTCCGCCCTGAAGAGGCCCAGAAACTTTTTGAACGCTTGTGGCAAAACAAGAAGGTTCGACTTAAGGCTTTGGTGACTCATTTATTTAATGGCGAAGACGCTCTAGACCCGCAGGGGCAAAGTGCCGCTCAATTGCGAGCTTTGCATGGAGTCAGTCAGATATTTAAACCGTTCAATATTTTTTGCCACGCTTTAAACAGCGCGGGCATTATCAGTTGGCTGTCTTTGCAGAGGCAGGGCGCGACGCCCAGTCACCCCTTGAATCTGCAAAATTGGGGCTTGCGTCCGGGGCTCATGATTTATGGATACAATCCTCTTGGGGATAAAGGTGTTGTGGATTTGAAACCCGTGATGAGTTTGAAGTCTCAGGTGGGCACGTATCGCATTCTCAAAACCGGCGAGACGGTTTCCTATGGTGGGACTTGGCGTGCGGCGAAAGAGTCTGTAATTGCGGTTGTGCCGATTGGATATGCGGATGGCTATCATCGCATTTTATCGAATCAGGCTTTTGTCGTTTTTACCGGCCAGAGAGTTCCTGTGGTGGGAAGTATCTGCATGGATTATCTGATGTTGGACGTGACCGACGTTGTGCAAGGGCGCGATCTTAAAGAGTTTAAAGATCAAGAAGTGACTTTATTTGGATATGGATCTGATGGAAGTTTTCTTTCCGCCGAAGAACTGGCAAGGCAAGCCCAAAGTATTACTTGGGAAATGCTGACAAGCGTAGGAGAAAGAGTTCCGCGAATTTATACGGGCCAGGACGCGGGCTTTATCAGCGAAGAAATCGGAGGAGAGTAATGGCTTTGTCAGAAACTCTTTATAAATGGATTTATAAGTTAGGCAACCTCGTGTTGCGTGCGATTCGGGGAGGAATTTCCGAAACCGGAAAAATCGTGTTATTCTTCAACGAAAGTGTGCGATTGATTTTTGCAAAGCCGTCGCGCTTTCCTGAAATCATTCGACACATGGAATTTATCGGCAATCAATCTGTCGGCATCATTTGTCTGACGGGCATGTTCACAGGTTTGGCTCTTTCCTTTCAGTTGTACTTGGGTTTTAAACTTTTTAATGCCGTGAACATGGTGGGGCCGACGGTGGCTCTGGGGATCACACGGGAATTAGGCCCGGTGTTAACGGGTTTGATCGTGGCCGCTCGTGCCGGTGGTGCGATGGCGGCTCGTCTGGGGACCATGAGAGTAAATGAGCAGATTGATGCGCTCGATGTGATGGGAGTGAATACGAAACAGTATTTGATCTCTCCACGGATCGTTGCGGCGTTGATTTGTATGCCTCTGTTAGTGGCGGTATTTGATTTTGTTGCGATGTTGGGAAGTTACTTCCTTTGCGTGAAGTTGGTG
>JANJTG010000466.1 GCA_024711265.1 Bdellovibrio sp.
TTAGTTGTGAAGGCGGAAGTACTTATACTCCGGTTGCCGACGATAAACGTCTTTTGCGGGTGCAATTTCATGATGGCACGGGCTGGAAGCTGATCACACCTGACAATGAAATTCGTTCTGTGCCGTTTGCGGGACATGCGCGCATCGCACAGACTGCAAAAACTCTCGGCCCCAATGTAGCCTCTGATTTTGTCCTGAAGGCAGCACTCCCCTTTTGTGGAGCTGGCCAGTATTTGCGGCACATTGCTCCCGTGGGGACGTTTGAGTGCACGGCGCCAAGTGTTTCCGGAACTAATGTGAGTGGCAATATCACTGGCAGCGCCGCAGGATTTACAGGGGTTCTTGCCGGAGACGTTTCCGGAACTCAAGGGGCGACCATTGTTGAGAAGATCAAAGGAGTCCCTGTTGACATGACGGGAGTGGGCCTTGGCAAGGTGCTTAAATACGATGGTGGCAAGTGGGTTCCTGGTGATGATTTGGGAACCAGTGGAGCTTTAACCAGTTTGACCGGAGAAGTGACGTCCTCGGGAAGTCCGACGGCCACCGTGACAATTAATAGCAATGCAATCTCTACGACCAAACTTGCTGATGGTGCTGTGACTTCCGCAAAAATCTCGGATGGAAGCATCATCGATGCGGATATTGCGCCGGGGGCAGCGATTGCTGACTCTAAACTTGCCACGATCTCTGCGACGGGAAAAGTTTCAGGAAGTGCGATCACATCGGGGACTATTGGGGGTTCGACCGCTATTAACACCAGTGGTTTGATTCAAACCTCCAATGGTCTGCGTTTATATCAAGGCACTAATTTTGTTGAACTCAAAGCTCCGGCGGGTTTGACCGCAGATCTCAGTCTTTCCTTGCCCGACGCCGCCGGGACCGCGGGACAGGTTCTTACGAACATGGGTTCCGGAGTGCTATCATGGACCACTCCAAACAGCGGAACTTTAACTTCTGTCGGAGCGACGGCTCCGTTACAAAGTTCGGGTGGATCAACCCCCGTTATTTCTTTAGCGGACTCGGTCGCGGCGGGAACTTATTCCAAAGTCACGGTGAGTTCGAAAGGACTTGTCACATCTGGCGCCAATCTTTCCGCCAGTGACATTCCCAATTTTTCTGGAGACGTCACATCGAC
>JANJTG010000376.1 GCA_024711265.1 Bdellovibrio sp.
CACCGCCTGGACGGCTCCTATTCCTGGGCCGAGCTCAGCTCGGTGCCTTACCTGCACGGCGGGCGCCTCGGCTCGCTGATCCTGCTCAACGACATCAGCGCGCGCATCCGTGCCGAAGAGCAGCACGACCGCTTCTTCAACCTCTCCCTCGACCTGTTCTGCATCGCCTCCACCGACGGCCATTTCAAGAGCGTCAACCCCGCCTTCACCCGGATCCTGGGCTGGAGCGAGGAGGAACTGCTCAGTCGCCCGATGTTCGACTTCGTCCATCCCGACGACATTCCCGCCACCCGCCACGAGCTGCAGCACCTGGCGCATAACAACAACAGCACGCTGGGCTTCGAGAACCGCTACCGCTGCAAGGACGGCTCCTGGCGCTGGCTGAGCTGGAAGGCCCTGCCCCAGCCGGGCCAGCTGCTGTTCGCCACCGCGCGGGACATGACCGAGCAGCACCGCGCCGCGCGGCAGCTCACCGAGCTCAATGCCGAGCTGCAGCAGCGCATCGAGGAGCGCAGCCGGACCCTGACCGAGCTGGAAGCCAAAAAGGAGGAAATCCGCGCGGTTCTCGATCACCTGCTCGAATGCGTGATCACCATCGACCGCCACGGCACCATCCGTCGCGTCAACCCGGCGATCGAGCCGCTGCTCGGCTACACCCCCGCGGAACTGCTCGGGCGCAACGTCTCCTGCCTGATGGACAGTCCCCACCGTGACCAGCATGACGGCTACCTGGCACGCTACCTGCAGAGCGGCGAACGCCACATCATCGGCTCCAGCCGCGAAGTGACCGGGCGCCACAAGAACGGCACGGCGGTCAGCCTGGAGCTGAGCGTGTCCGAGTACCGCATCGACGGCGAGCACCTGTTCATCGGCACCTTGCGCGACATCCGCGAGCGCCGGGCGCTGATCGCCAGTCTCACCCAGGCCCGCGAGGACGCCGAGCAGGCCAGCCGCGCCAAGTCGGCCTTCCTCGCCGCCATGAGCCACGAGATCCGCACGCCGATGAACGGCGTGATCGGCCTGATCGACGTGCTCGCCCAGGATGATCTGAACCTCCAGCAGGCCGATCTGGTGAAGACCATCCGCGAGTCGGCGGGCAATCTGCTCAGCATCATCGACGACATCCTCGAC
>JANJTG010000084.1 GCA_024711265.1 Bdellovibrio sp.
TAATTCTGTTTCTCATCCAAACACTAGCTTTTACGCTATTGTTTGTTCGAATTTATTTTTTGAAATTGTGATAACTAATTACTCAGTTATCAAAGAGCCCAAAAATCTATCATTCTAGCTATTCAGTTTTCAAAGAGCGAAATTCTTAAATCAAAGCTTCGTTTCCGAAGCGCGAGGAACCAATCTTAAAGATTTTTTTGTCCCCGTCAATGTTCTTTTTTTATTTTTTTCGTCGCGAGACGAACGTCATAAAAAATTGGTGGAGGCAACAGGGATCGAACCTGCGACCTTCTGAATGCAAATCAGATGCTCTCCCAGCTGAGCTATGCCCCCGAACAAAGTGGAGCTGTTTTCTCGTAATGGCCTAAAAAGGTCAATAGCTTTTTTTCGAAATTTTAATGACTCATTGCAAGTTGCACAAATAACAACCGAGGTCTCTGCCTCGGCTGTTTGCACTCTTTATTTAAGTCTTTGGATTTACTGAAAATTAAGCGCTGGCTTTAAATTTTGACGCAAGCAGTCTATTTAGCCACTTTCTTTCAAAACTAAGGTCGAACCCAACCTTTTCCCCACCAGAAATAATGGCCATGTAGACCTTCTTAAGGATCTCAACCTCATGATCAAGGCCATTGTCAGCACCTAAAGACTCTTCAATAGCCTCAAAAACGCTGACGAGATCTGGTGTTGTCACAACCTTTGGAATACGACCCATGTCGAGTCCCAAAGTCTCTAGCGGCTTAAAGCCCACCAACGTTTCCGTCAAAAGAACTTTCGTTCCATTTTTAAAATTAACTTGAATGAAAGGCTTCCCTTCAGAGTCTGCGCGGTGAAGAACCTCGCTGACTTCTTGCGAACTAAAGGAGAATACTTTTCCATCGAGATCTTGATGAATCTGCACTCGCCCCGACTCATTGATCTTTGCACGAAGACCCTTCGAGGCATCGACAAAATTCAAGATGTGGTCTAACTCAGCATGTGTCGATTTGGATTTGCTACTCAAAATACCCTCCCCTAATTAAAGGGTCCTTCCTATACTAGAGGTATCGACAATCCCCACAAGGACTTAACGGGAAAACAAAAAAAGATGAGAATCCGGCCTCTTATCCTGTCGCAATTTGAAAAGAATATCGCGATACTGTTTCAAGGCGGGATTCATAGCGGCGCGACTTGTACTCGCTGTTCCGATTTGAGATAAGAAGAAGCGAAAGAGGCACTCACTATGATCATCACACGTTGGCAAGCTCCTATTGTTCCAAGCAAACAGCAGATTCACATGATTCTGGAGTCTGAAGGTTTGGAGCCTTTCGATGAAGTCTATGAACCACAAACGAAAGTTCAAGATCATCGTCATCCCTTTGCGGAAGTTCGGGTCATCGTTGAGGGTGAAATGATTTTTAACATCTCGGGCAACCAGTTTGTTTTACGTCCTGGAGATCGCGTGGAAATTCCTGCAAACACGAAACACTCCCATGTCGCCCAAGGCACCCAAGCTTGCGTTTGTGTGTGCGCGCAACGAGCTATCTAAAGAAATAACATCCGGCCCTTTGAATCCCCTCTCTATAAAGGGCCCAGGCAAAACCGCCGGGCGCGAGATTCTTCCTGACTGCGTCCTAGGACTTCGAAGTCCCCTTCATCCAAGATAGATATTCGCGGATATTTTTCTCGAAACCTCGACTGGTGGGTTCATACAACGGGCTTTTTTCAAGCTCAGAGGGAATGTACTCCTGCTCAACCCAGCCTGTGGGATAGTTATGGGGATATTTGTAATCTCTGCCGTATCCTAAATCTTTAGCCAGGGCGGTCTTCGCCGAGCGAAGATGCAAAGGCACCGGCAACGTGCGTGTTTTTTCCACGAGTTCTCGTGCTTTATTTAGAGCCATATAAGAGGCGTTCGACTTAGGACATGAAGCCAGATAAGTTGTCACTTGAGCTAAAGAAATCGCTCCCTCGGGAAGACCAATCGCTTCCACCGCCTGAAGCCCCGCCACGGCCACAGAAATCGCCCGCGGATCGGCGTTTCCGATATCCTCTGAGGCCAGCACGATCAAACGACGGGCAATAAAAATAGGATCTTCTCCGCCATCAATCATACGCGCCAAATAATAAACGGCGGCATCGGGATCACTGCCCCGAACACTTTTAATAAAGGCCGAGATCAGATCATAGTGCATTTCGGAGTTCTTATCGTACCCCAAAGGATTTTGCTGCAGCAGTTCCCGCATATCATTCACATCAAGAAGAACACCTTCGTCTTCATCTTTGGTGAAGTTATACAGAATCTCTAGGCTGTTGATCAGGCGGCGCGCGTCTCCGTCAGAGTACTCAAGAAGATTGTCGATCGCCTCTTTGGTGAGAATGCGCTCCAATGTCTTTTTATAATGAGTCTCAGCGCGAGTGACGATCTTACTCAAGTCTTCGGCCGAAAGCCGTTCAAAAACCACGACACGACAACGACTTAAAAGAGCTCGATTGAGTTCATAGCTGGGATTTTCAGTGGTCGCGCCAACTAAAACCAGATCGCCCTTTTCCACAAAGGGCAAAAGAACGTCTTGTTGAGCTTTATTAAACCGATGAATCTCATCAACGAATAGAATGGTCTTTTGTTGATACTGAAGGCGACGATCTTTTCCCTGTTCGCCAATTTCGCGAAGTGTTTTTGCCCCAGAATCCACGGCATTGATATTCACAAAATGAGCGCTGAAATGCTGTGATAAGGCCAAAGCGAAAGTGGTCTTCCCGGTTCCCGGAGGACCCCAAATGATGAGACTTGGTAGATATCCCTTTCGCAGCATCTGGCCCAGTTTAGATTTAGGCCCCAGTGTTTTATCCTGCCCAATGATTTCATCGAGATTCTTCGGTCGAAGAATCTCTGAGAGGGGAGATGATTGGGAAGCGGCGCCAGAGGCTGAAAAAAGATCCATGGAAATGGTCATAAACCATTCCCACCCCTAAATCATCCAAAAATCCGAAGAGACTATGTCATAAATCTTGTAGGCGCAGCGCAGGGCGAAAGGCTTCGCCCGAGCTATGAACGTTTAGAAGCTCTGAATAGTTATAACTGTGGAGGCTTTTACTGGAGTTTCATCTCCGTTGGTGGCTCTCTCTAAACCAAAAACTTCCAGACTTCCGCTTGCAGTGATCCCGCTAGGAGCCTTAACACCACCGCAATAAAGGGCGCAGTCCGTTGCAAAGCTGGCCGTGCCGGCTGGCACAAGGGCCTCTTTGGTGGTTCCTGAAAACCATGAGTCTCTTAGAGCAGCCAGGCCATCGCCGCCCACTTCACAACTGACAGCCTGAGAGCTCCCTGGAATCTGAACAGAAATACGAATAAAAGCAATCACCAGAGTTTTAGAGGTGTCTTTGCGATTAAAAGTAATAGTCGGAATTCGAAAGTAGTCTGGAGAAATGTCGGCCGTCGGCGTATCACTTCCCGCATTTTTATCAGCTAAACAACTCACAGCCGTTGCCGGAATCAAAGGGAACGCTGAAGAGCTTACCACCACTTCGACATTCCCCTCGTCCTGAGAGCACCCTCCCAAGATCGTCAGAGACGTGAGGAGAAAAACGTACATTAACTTTCTCATGTGCTCTCCTTAGAAATCCTGAGTTGAGGGGACCGCACCACCCGAATCCACTTGGCCCACAATGCGTGGAGTGAGGAAGATGAGGAGTTCCGATTTTTCCTTCGTAATATTTTTCGTTTTAAACAAGTAACTTACAAAAGGCAGCTCTCGGAACCATGGAACTCCCGTTTCACCGTCTGTCGCATCACTTTGATAGATACCACCGATAACCGCAGTTTGGCCGTTTTTCACAAGCACTCTGGTATTCGCTTCACGGCTGTTCACAGCAAAAGCTCCCTGTCCCGCACTGCTCACGTCAGCTCCACGGAACTGTCTGTTTACAGTCACCTTCATTATAACAGATCCATCCGCTGTCACCTGAGGAGTCACTTCGAGTTTCAACGTCAACGGTTTAAACTGGAACGTCTCTTGAGTGGCTGTTCCATTTTGAGTCACCTGACGAACAGGCACTTCCGTCGTTTGATTGATATCCGCTTTTTCATTTGTCATTGTCATGATTCTTGGAGCAGAGATGATTTTCACCTGCTCTTCACTTTCAGACAAAGATAACGCCGCCTGCAAAGTTCCAAACAAATCCAATGTGCCCACGCTGACGTTGAAATTCAGATTCGCAGGAGTATTGGCACTGGGATTGACATTGAAGCTGGGATTCATATTAACCGGCCCCCGCGCTGTCGAACCCAATTTGATCGGAGCCCCGGTCGCGCCCCAGTTGATCCCGATATTGCGTGTGAAACTTTCTTTCGCTTCGACAATCTTACCTTCGATCAGAACTTGCGGAGGTTGAGTGTCGAGACTCGCAATCAACTTCGCCGTGCGCTCAAGATTCTCTTCGATATCCGTCACCACCAAAGCGTTGGTACGAACGTCACCCACCACACGGCCTCGGTCGCCTAAGAAATCTTTAATTTTTTTCTCAAGCTCTTCCACACGTGCATAACTGACTGGGAACATACGCACTTTCAAAGGCTCCACATTCTTGCGAGCCTGAGCCAATTTGGTTGCGTCATCCTCTTCCGCCTTCAGATCCTGCAAAGGAGCGATACGAAGAACATTCCCCTGACGAGTGTAACCCAATTTTTTTGCTTTCATGATGACGACGAGCGCCTGATCCCAAGGAACTTGGCGCAACTTCAAACTGACTGCACCTTTCACATCCTCTGAGATCACCATGTTCACGCCACTCTCTTCCGTGATGAAGTTCAAGGCGTCGCGGATATCCATATTATTGGTTTCGATCGAAATCTTTTTCCCGTAGAACTTGGTATTGCCTGAAAGAAACTCCGTCAGATCCTTACTTGGAAGAATCTTGGTGTCTGGCATATCTACGCTGGTGCTGGTCGCTTCAGCGACGCCTTGATGAGACACTTCCTGCTCACCCAGACCACCTTGTCCGTTCGCGACGATCAATAAATTGCTTCCTTCCGCTTGAACGGCGGGTTCGCCGACACCTTCACGCAACTGAATTACAAAACGAGCGGTGTTAGAACCAGGATTCTGATAGGCATCAATGGCACCAATACTTCCTTTAATATCACGTGTATTCAAAGAACGCTTCAGACGCTCGGGAAGATTCGCGTTGTCCACTTCGATGACAAACTGGCGAAGATCCGGATTCATGCGTGTTCTGTAGGTCAAAGGACGATCCCCTTGCACAACAACAGTTCCCCCCGCTTCGTTCGCTTTAAATCTTAGATCCGTGATATTTGCAAGAGCCCCTGTCGGAGCTACAACCTGAGGAGCCACCTCTTGCGTTGGGGCCGGAATAGTCTCTGTCACCGTTGGCTGTTCAGGCTCCATTGTCGGTGCCGGAGCATCTGCCACGGAGTCCGCAAAGGGATCTTCCATTTGAGATTCCTCTGCTGGAGGAATAGTCTCTGTCGGAGCCGCTGCTTGCTGATCCGCATTTGATTTCGTCTCATCCTCAATCGCCAAATCTTGGTCATCCTGAGGGGCTGCCGTTTCTGCCTGCTTTTGATCGACTTCCGAGTCTTCAAAATAGGCAAAATCATCTTTTGAGCCAGATGCCGCCGGAGCGACCTCCGCAGAGGAATCCATGCCATCATCCAGTGACAAATCATCCTCTCCAGTCGGACGGCTTGCACAGGACGTCAGTGACGCAATCATTGCACTTAGGATTAATAATCTAATGAATCCGTTCATTAGCTCCTCCTCTTTAAAGTCTACTTTTTGAGCTCTAAGACGCGACTTTCTTTAACTGATTTTCCGTCGTCGTATCTTGTTTCCAAGACAACGACTTCGCCTTCGCGTATGGCCGCGACAAATCCTTCGGCTCGGCCAATCTTAGAGTTCTTTGTTACAGTATAAACAGCACCATCGGGATCGCGAATCATCGCTCGCGGCGTACGTACATCCCACAAAATACCCACCACTTGCAAACGCTCCAACTCCCAACGCTGCAACGGTTCAACAACTTCTAAACCCTTCACGGCCTCGGTATGCACCGGGCGCACCGTACGGAATGCTTTGAAAGGATCTCTCTTGCCTGTGGGATCATACGAATATTCTTCCCGAGGCATAAATTCTTGCGGCGGCGGAGGCGCCGTCATCCCGTCTCCAACTGGCATTTCGGCCGCAGGAGGAGGAGGTGGAACCTCTTGTTTTTTTTGCGCTGGTGGCTGGGTCCCCACGGGGGCTTGTGTCCCTGTGGGAGGAACCTGAGTCGCCTCAATTTCTTTCATAAAATCCGCAGGCAAGTCGCCACTCGCAGGAGCCTCTTGAGAGTGCGCCGGAGCCATGAACTTCGCGCTCACTGCAAAAGCGAGCCAAAG
>JANJTG010000103.1 GCA_024711265.1 Bdellovibrio sp.
GGGCCGGATCGTCCCGGCCTGGTCAGCGCGCTGGCGGCGCGTGCGAGCGCGGGCGGATCGGCATCTTCAAAACTGAAAAGAGCCATCGACAAGAGCGTATGGGAAATCACACTTTCTGAAGAGATCGAATCCCAGTGAATATTCAAATTCAACGTCGAGCGCGTTTGGTTGGGAATCTTCGCGAAATTCAGACCCATCGCGAAGGTATTCGAATAAGATTCATAGACCAAGGCTTTGGCGCCCGCATTCATGGCTCCCAAAAAGTCAGCAGGCACCACTGTGTTAACCGTGAGCCAAGGTTTCAAGCCATAATTCACCTGACCAAACCAGGTCACAAGATATTCATCCTCCCAAAGCGTTTGCGCCGTCTCTCCGACCGCGACCCCTTGGGTGAATAAAGGCTTGTACTTGGATGAAATATCCTTATTGGATTCTTTAACGATCAGATCCGTGGTGCCTTTATAACGTTCATTGGCTGAGCTTAAATCCAGATGCATCACCTGATCGCCCACCTGAATGAAACTCAGACGTGACTGACGCAAAAGTTGACAGGTCAGCTCATAGGTTCCGTCTTGTTTGTTTTCGATACCGGTCACTTCCAAAAAGCCAATAATCCCGGCCCCTGGGGTCTGCGATTCCAAGGAAATCACTTCCCCAATAAACCAATCGTTATAGGTGCTGACCGCTCTGAGAGTTTTGCTATCAATGAAACTTTCAACACGCGCCCGTGCCTCGGGCCGAAACACCCGAGTGTCCACCGATGCGGGCTCGCGCAGCACAATAGGCACTTCTTCATCAACAGAAGCCAGTGCGGGGGCTGCCCATAAGAGAAAAATTAAAAGCGCACGAAAGGTCATGGACTGACCTTATCTCAGTTTTTAGGCTTGTTCAATTGATCCTTCAAGGCTCCAAAAAGACGGACGATCTCCATGCGACGGGCATCTTCAATCCCCCACATTTTGTCCCACTGGAAGCCCATCAGGTCGGACGCTCCTGGGATGCGACCTCGGAACACCAAATAAGCAAATCCCTCTTTAAGAAGAGTTTCGTAGCTGACGGGAGTCACGGTTCTAATGAAAGACATAAAGCGCGGTGTCGCATCATGGACTTCCTCTAAAGAGAGACTTTGACTTCGGTCTTTATCATAAAGAACCACAATCCCTTCGATATAATGAAGAATCATCACCATCGTCCGAATATTCGCCGTTTCAACATAACCTCGCTTTTGCCCTTGGACCTCAGATGCCACAGACAAATGACGATAGAACTGATCCCACTCGGCTTGAGTCAAGGACCGCACATAGTTCACCATGCCCGGTAAGTTGTTGAAATAAACTTGAATGTGCTTGCGGAATTGAAACTGGAAACAATCTTCTTTCAACAGCGGATTTCCAAAGACATCTTTTTCAGACACCGCACACTCGGCCGCACGCATGTGTTTAGCAAGATCCTCAGACGTTCCCAAACCTGCCGCGAACAGCGTGCTCACAAACTCAAAAGTTTCCTTATGATCCATCAACTCATTGCCGTTGCCACTAAACGTGAAGAAATTGGCTTCCAGAAAACTGCGCGAACCCGAATTTGCCGAACGCGGATCAAAGGCCCCTAGATCCAAGCCGATTTCTTGGAAATCATCGTACCAGGCAATAAGACCTTTTTGAGTCATACCCGCCTCACTCAAACGACCTTGAGTGTTATCTCCATAACCTAACAATAGAAGTCGCGACAAAGCCCGCATTAAATTGGCCTTCGTCAAAGACATCCAAGTTTGTTTTTGCAGGGGAACCTGAGGATCGACAGTCAAACGCCCTTCCGCATTGAAACTCACAGGCAGGGGTCTTTGTAAAAGCTCTCCAAGATCCAGCCAGGCATTCTCCATGGCCTTTTGTTCAAAAGGGTCGTCCGAAAGTCCTTTTTCAATGACATAAGTTTTATTAAAACGACGATATCCCTCGATAAGATCTTTCTGAGAAGCGCTCATCGGAGCCACATGATCGACAAAACTTTGCTGCAAGCGCCAGATATTGAACTCGCGCTGCAAAGTAGCCAGATGTTTCTTTTCTAACCCCAACAAACCTCGAGAATCATTCTTGCGATCTGGATCAAGAATTTTGATCAAAACCGCGCGATATGTTTTCTTTAAGGATTTAACCCTAAGATGCGTTGGAAATTTCGGCAAAACCTGCTCAATCAGATAATCAATATCTTCAACAGGAATTCGCCCTGTGGTCTTCATTTGATGAGATTCGGAAAGCAGCTTAAGACCCTGACCAATAAATTGACTCACCTGTCGCAGCTTGATCTGATCCTCGACTTTAAGATCACTCAAAGAATAGTGATATTTCAAAGCCAGTTCATACAAATCAATCAATGTATCCAGACTTTCGCTCCACTGATAGAGTCCGGCAAACTGCGCTCTTTTTCCCATCAAAACATTTTTGACGGCCTCAACCACGGGAACCCACTCTCCGTAACGTTCATACGGAGCAAACGGTTGTTCCCCTTTAATGAATCCCGCAAATCCCGAAAGAGCTTTTTTGGCATCCTCAAAACTATAATCGGATTTGGCAATTTGAGTTTTTTCAAGCAGTCGTTGCAAACTGCGACGCAGTTGTTCCGTCGCATTCGAAATACTTTCCCACTCTGTCTTTTCTGACTTCGTTTGACTCAAAAGAATTTTGACGTGCGGAGCCAGTTGAACGCTTTCATCCCTGACCACCTGAAGCATCTCAATCAAACGAACAATCTCTTCTTTGGTAATGTAAGCTGTGGAGCCCCCCAACAAGGCTTTCTTGATTTTCATTAACTCAGCGGCAAATTCCGGTGTCACATTGTTTTCTTTAAGAAAGTACTTTCCAAAGAACTTGCGCATTTCCTCGACGGTATAAGCACCTTCCATGGATCCAAAAGTGCGCTTATTAAAATAGCGTAAAGCATCCGCCATACAATCAAAGCCGCCACGCACGTCTTTTTCTTCGGCCTCCCCGACTGAAAACTTCTGCAACTGTGTGGGGATGGCCTGCAAACAGGCAAAACGGGCATCCGAAAATTCAATCACTTCCGGCTCGGCCTTTTTCCCATTTAAAAACTCACTACATCCCACCGACGACGCCATCAGCACCGCGGCCAGTGCCAGGTTGAATTTCCTTTTAGAAAACATACGCCGCTCCTATCATCAAACGATCATTATTCACGAACTGCGCAATTTCATTTTGATTACTGGCGGTTAACGCCCCCGCCTTCACCATTTGCATTTCACCAACCAAGGACCACAAATTGGAAAGTCGGAATCGCGAACTTAAACGAATCAGATCAAAATCATTTTTCTGAGAATGGGTGTAACTGAGCTTTCCAATCAGACGACGACTTTTTCCAAAATCATAGTTTGTCAAAAAGGCGATTTGTTGTGCTTGCTGATAAGGATACCGAGTCATCAACGCGGCCCGATTGGGGTTCGCCAATTCCCCTTCTTCTTTCACGTCACCACCAGAGATCTCAAGATGCTGAAGACTCACTCCCCAGCGACCATTATTCCACTCAATAAAGGGGCTGACCAAGAGGGCATCTTCAAAAAGGGGATGAGTCCATTTCTCTTCAAAGATCTTATCTTGGTTCGGACGATCCAACATTCCACTAATGCCCATGCGGATGTGTTGAACCTTATACGTGACATCCATTCCAGCCAAAGAATGATAATAGACCTGAGGTTGCAGATCGACGGCCCCTTTTAACTGCCCGACATCCAGGTTTCCCTCATAACCGATCGCCAACTGATTGGCAGGCTTATAAGTGTAACCCACCTGGGCCCGAAGACCTTGGGGGTCGCCAAAAGACAGCTTCAAACCAAAAGAGTTCTGCAAAACCACTTGCGCTTCGTTTGGTTTTTCGAAGCGATAGTCAATAGCTGTCGCCTCACTCCAGATACGAATACTTTCCGGAGGACGACGGAACCAGGGATTCCCCTTCACAAAACTTCCGTTTTCAATTTCAAAACTAGGCCCTTGATCCGGCAAATACAACGGCGACGCAAACAACATCAATGTATAAAAAGGCTTATCCACTTGCCAAAAAATCCCCGTCAGTCCCTGGCGCTCCGGAGACAACGGATTCCATTTAAACAACGGCTCCCACACTCCCAAGTCCCAGCGGGCATCGAGCTCATTCCACAGCATACGTTTACGACCCAAATAGAAGGTCTCTGTTTCGTTTTGGCGATTCTGTACATAAAACTCAGAGATATTTAAATAGTTTAAAAGGGGCGCTCCCATGGCGACTCCACCGGCCACGTCCATTTTAAGATTCTCTTCGGAAAAGGGATCCGTTTTGATCTGAGCCCCCACAAACTGATAATTGGTTTTTTGCGTGGCTTCAAAAGAGGGGCTGATGAAGGAGTCAGAAAAAAGTCTCATCTCGGTCTGCACTTGGGCAAACGCGGAAAGGGGGGCAAACAGCGCCAGCAGCATCCCTAACAAAGATGATAAAAGACCCCCCAAAATGGGGCGAACGATGAAAGGCATAGGCCTCCTTCATAGACTTATAGATCAAAGCCCATGCCCGGCCAGGGACATTTTATGAGCAGGCCTATTAAAAACTTTTAAACAAGTGACCTTTTTTGGCGCCTTTGTTAGGCTAGAGACCATGTTAATAAGGGACCCTAAAAATGCTAAATTTTTAATCATTCGCTTCTCCGCCTTCGGAGATGTCGTGCAAACTTTGAGTGTCCCGTCGGCCATCAAAAAAACCTACCCCGAAGCTCAAATCCACTGGATCACCCGTAAGGACATGGCGCCTCTTCTTAAGAACCACCCCTCTATTGATCAGGTGTGGGATTTTGATCGCAAAGATGGTGTGCTGGGACTTATCAAACTTACGAGATCCCTTCGCGGTGAGGGCTTCACTCACATCTATGATGCTCATAACAACGCGCGCTCTCGCATCATCGTTTGGATTCTTAGACCTTGGGGTTTCCTGGGAATGGGACCTCAGTTTATTCGACGATCCATTCGCCGCTGGAAAAGATTTTTGCTATTTCATTTTCGTATCAATACTTTTGAGATGCCGTTCTCGGGCCAAAGGGATTTGTTAGAGCCCCTCTTGCCCTGGGGGATTTCTAAATTTCCACCGCCCGCTCCGCAGATTTTTCCCAGCGATGAAAGTCGCCAAAAAGCGCGAGAGGTTTTAAAGGACTACGTCGGCACCATTGCCCTAGCCCCTTCGGCCGCTTACTTCCTCAAACGCTGGCCCAAAGAGTATTGGAAAGAACTCATCGTGTTATGTCCTGAACATAAATTCGTCCTCTTAGGTGGGCCCGAGGATTCTTTTATCGAGGATATTCGAGAGGTCGCCCCCGAACGAGTGTTAAATCTTGCAGGACGCTGTTCGCTGCAGGTGAGTTCCAGTGTTGTTGCGGAATCCTCGCTCTTAATCAGTAATGACACGGGTCTTTTGCACGTCGCTGAACAGTTGGGAAAAAAGACCATCGCTCTGATGGGGCCTGCGCCCTTTGGATTCCCTTCTCGTCCTTCGACAAAGATCATGGAAATTCATTTGCCCTGCCGACCTTGCAGCAAACATGGCCAAGGCCCTTGCGTGAATAAAGAGAAATTCCACCAATGCCTAGTCGATATCACCCCCGCTCAAGTCGCCGCCGAACTTAAAACACTGCTGGGTCGCCAACCATGAGTCTTTTAGTTTTCTATTTTTATAAATTAATCCTAGCGCCTTTGGCTTACGTTCTCATGCAGATCTTCCGTCCTCTTTTTAAAGGCAAATTGCGCGAAATGATTGAAGATAAAAACAGAGGTTTCTATAAAATCAAAAGTGGCGAGACAGAGCAGTCGATCGCTCGGGCTCGCCCCTATTGGATTCATGCCGCCAGTGGAGAAATTGAATACGCTCGACCGGTCATTCGCGAAATCAAACGACAGCATCCCCAGACTCCCATTCTGGTAACGTACTCTTCCCCCTCAGCCAAGAAGATCTTGGAAGGTCTTTCCGATGTCGACGTATGGGCCGCCCTTCCTTGGGAATTAGATTTCTTAATCTCTCGCTTCATTAAAAAATGGAATCCCCGTATTTTACTTTTTGCACGGACCGACGTCTGGCCAGTGCTTGTTTCCACTGCAAAAAAAGAAAACATTCCCCTGGCTTTATTTTCAGCCACCTTTGCTGACAACTCTTCCCGACTGAAAGGGCTTACGCGCTATCTCACGCAGTACACCTTAAATCATCTTTCAGAGATCCACTGTGTCTCGGCAGAGGACATCCAAAGCTTGCGAGCTTTGGACCTGCAATCGCCTTTGCTGATCAGCGGGGACACTCGTTTTGATCAAGTCTTTCATCGTTTAGAAAATCCCAAGACTCTGAAAAGTGAATTCATCCCCAGTCCCGAAGATTTCGTTTTTATCGCCGGTTCGACGTGGCCTGAAGATGAGGCCGTTTTATTGCCAGCCCTTGAAAAACTAAAGAATGTGCATATCCAAGTCATCCTCGCCCCTCACGAGACTACACCGACGCACTTGGAACATTTGGAAAAAGAGATGTCCAAACTTGGACTTCGTTA
>JANJTG010000422.1 GCA_024711265.1 Bdellovibrio sp.
ACCTCGGCGCCGCGGGTGAGGCGCCGGTACTGGTGGAAGCGCCACTCGACCTCCTGCTGCGGCGTGCGCTTCGGGTCGAGGGCGACGACGAGCTCGCCCAGGCTGCCGTCCTCCCGGTACTCGGTGAGCGTCACCGAGCGCTCGCCGCGGCGCACGCGGTGGAGCTCGTGCCGCAAGAGCTCCCCCTCGCGCCGGTACGTCGCCGCGAGCTCGCCTCGCGAGGCCTCCGCCTCGACCTTCGCCACGGTGCGCTCGAGCTTCTTGAGCTTCGCCAGCAGCGGCGCCCGGCGCGCGTCGACCCAGGCGCGCTGCTCCGACGCCGCGAGCAGCGCCTCGGCGGCGTGCGCGAGGCGCAAGAACACGTGGTCCCCCGCGAGGCGCGACGGCGCGTCCTTCACCGGCTGCTCCGGCAGCGGCGCCCAGGGCTGCCCCACGCGCAGGCCTTCGCGCGCGGGGCTCGAGAGGCAGAGCGCGCGCCCCTCGGCCGTGCAGAGCACGAGCGCCGGCGCCGAGGTCAGCTCGAGCACCAGCGTCAGGTGTCGCCGCTCGCGCGTGAGGTGGAGCAGCAGCGTGCGCCGCGCCGGGAGCGCCTCGGCGTCACGGAAGCGCGCCCCGGTGAGCTCGCGGCGCAGCACCGACTGCCAGGCCGGCGGCGTCGGCGGGTTGGCCGGCCGCGCCTCCAGCGCCGAGACGCGCGCCGCGCCCGGCTCGCTGCAGCACAGCAACGTCACCGTGCGCCCCGGCACGCGGAGCTCCAGGTACACCCGCGAGGTCGTCGGCGCGGCGACCTTCTGCACCACCGCGTTCGCCAGCTCCCGCGTCAGCTCCGCGGCGAGCGGCGGGAGTTCGTTCGGGCGCAGCGACACCTCAGGCCCCCTGCCCCATCGCCACCAGGCGCGCGAGCTCGAAGGGGTGCGGCGGCACCAGCTGCGCGGTCGTGCAGTCGGCGGGCCGCTTGTCGTCGCGCCAGCGCAGGAAGGTCGACGCATGGCGGAAGCGCGGCCCCTGCAGGTAGTCGTAGCGCACCTCGCAGACGAGCGACGGCGTCAGCGGCACCCAGGTCGGCTGGTCGCCCGCGCCCTTGCGCCAGCGGCTCGGCGCGTCGGGCGTGCGCCCGTGGCCGAACGACTCGCCGCCGCCCAGCGGCTGGAGCCGCTCGTAGAGCGCCTTCTTCTCCTTCGCGGTGAACGACGAGGTGTGCCCGACGTGGTGCAGCACGCCCGCCGCGTCGTAGAGCCCGAGCAGCAGCGAGCCCACCGTGCCCTTCGTCTTGCCCTCGCGGTAGGCGCCCACCACGCAGTCCACCGTGCGGCCGTGCTTCACCTTCACCATCACCCGCTCGCCGGGGCGGTAGGCGAGGGCCTGGCGCCGGGCGATGACGCCATCGCAGCCGGCGCCCTCGAAGTCGTGGAACCAGCGCTGCGCCTCGTCGGCGCTCGCGGTCTGCGGCGTGACGAAGAAGGCGCCGTGGCCCGCGAAGAGCGCCACGAGCTCGGCCCGGCGCTCGGCGAAGGGGCGCTCGCGCAGGTCGACCTCGCCACGCGCGAGCACATCGAAGGCGACGAAGCCCGCCGGCGTCTCCGCGGAGAGCTTCGCGATGCGCGAGGCCGCGGGGTGAATGCGCGCCTGCAGGGCGTCGAAGTCGAGGCCGCGCTCCCCCGGGAGGATGATCTCCCCGTCGACCACGGCCGGCTCGGGCAGCGCGCGCCGCAGGCCCTCGACCACCTCGGGGAAGTAGCGCTCGAGCGGCTGGCCGTTGCGGCTGCACAGGTGCACCCGCTCCGCGTCGCGGAAGACGACGGCGCGAAATCCGTCCCACTTGGGCTCGTAGACCCAGCCCTCGCCGCGGGGAATCTCGTCGTGCGCTTCGGCGAGCATGGGCTCCAGCGGGGAGGCAAAGGGCAACATGGGCGCGCATGGTACAGCGAGAGACAGCCTGCGGCGTTTGAAGGTAAGGAGTTGAGCCGTGGGCCCCCGTGACGACTCCCGACGGCTGCCGGCGCTCGTGGCGCTGTCGCTGCTCGTCCACGCCGGGGCCTTCCTCGCGCTGCGAGCGCCGGCGACCGGCCCCTCCCCCCGGCCCGCGCGGCCCCTCGAGCTGGAGCTCGCCTGGGTCGACGCCGCCCCGCCCGCCGCGCCCCGGGAGCTCCCGCCCTCCCGCCCGGTCACCGCGCCGGTCGACCCGCGCCGCTCGCCACCCCGGCCAGCGAAGACCGAGGCCCCCGCGGAGCGCGCAACCGCCGGCCAGGTCGGCCCCACCTCGAGCTCCAGCGCGGCGCCGGGCGGCGACCACGCGAACGGCCCACCGGAGGACGCGCCCCGGCCCGGGGGGCTGTCGCTCCTGCCGAGCGCGAGCTTCACGCTGGGGCTCCAGGGGGCCCCCGGGCGCGACGAGGCGCCGCGCGGCACGACGCTGCGCAACGGCCCCGGCGAGCAGCCCGACCCGGAGGCGCTCGCTGCGTACACGGGCGAGGTGCTCTCGCGGAGGCTCACC
>JANJTG010000133.1 GCA_024711265.1 Bdellovibrio sp.
CGCCTTGTCTGCGGTTGCCCGGCAGTGGCCTGGCTGGGTATGCGAACCGCTGTGGCATGACACGCTGGCGGTCGCCGTGGCCAAGCGCTCCCACCTGCTGGCCTACCGTGAAGTGCCGTGCCAGGAAGTGCTCAAGCAGCCCTTGATCTGCTCGCAATCCACGGCTCATGAACCATGGCGCATGACCGCACAGCGCGTGTTCGAGAACGCGCTGCAGGAGCGGGAGCAAACGGTGGAGACATTCGATGTGGCGATGACGCTGGTTGCCGCCGGGTACGGGATCGCCATTGCGCCGTCGGTGAAGCTGGCCGGCTACGCGAACCGCGGCATCGCCGCGCGACCCTTGGCTGGCGCACCAACCGTCGTGATGGCTTATCTCCTGTATCCACGTGCGCGCCTGACCGAACCCGTGGCCAGGTTCATTCAACGCGCTCGCAGCGTGTCCTGATGCCTCGAGTGCCGCAGCTACGTGGCAAAGTTGTGCCCGGCGGATACCACTGTTGCTGATCAGGCAGTCCGACGATTGCCATGCAAGGCAACCGGGGCTACGCCAACACAACCGCCACCTTGGCCCACCCACCGACTGGAGATACCGCCCGTTCGGCCGGTTGCTGTGGCTCAAGTGCAATCGACGACGTTGCGGCGAGGAGTTCTTGTACCGCGATGCGCATTTCCAGCGTCGCCAGCGAGCGCCCGGGGCACGCGTGCCTTCCGATGCCGTACACCAGGTTTCGATCGGCGTTGCGCTCCACATCCAGGGCGTCGGGGTCGCCAAAGACCGTCTCGTCTCGGTTCGCGGAGGTCCAGTTCAGCTTCACGCGTGCCCCTTGCGGCAGTTCAACGCCGCCGATCGTGACGGGGCACGTCGTCACGCGCCGATTGGATACGAACGGATCATCGATCCGAAGGATCTCGTCGATCATGGCATCGATCTCGGCGTCAGGCACGCCCGAGCGCAGTTGATCCTGCACAGCGGGGTGCGTCGCCAAGTAATGAACCAGCACGCCGATACACTGCGCGATGGAGCCCAGGTCCCCTCCCGTCCAGTTCCGCAGAACCGACACGATCTCTGCGTCGGTCAGGGGCCGGCCGTTCACTTCGGTCCGCATGAGCCGAACGGTGACATCGTCAGTGTCGTCCTCGCGCGCCCCGCGGCGCGGCTCGAGCACCGACCGGATCAGATCGTCGAACGACTCCGCCACCTGCCGCGTCCAGGACCTGTCGCCCGAGCGCGTCGCGGCATGGTTCTCGGCAACCCAGTCCACGAGGCGATCTTCGAGATCAGCCGGCCAGCCCAGCCACGCGCTTTGCGCCCGGACGGCAAACCGAACGCCCACTTGGGACACGGCGTCGATGGCGACACCCCTGGGCAGCGACGCGACCAAGTCGGCCGCCACCCGACGGAATCTCTCACGGAAGGGGGTGAGCGCCTCCGGGGTAAGGAAGCGGTCCAGGGCCTCCCGGTATGCCGTGTGCTCGGTTGAGTCCATGCCATTCGGGACGTGGAGTTGGCTCGACACCGCGCTGGAAAACCGATCATCACTCAGCGCAGCCTGCACGACCAGCTCGTGCCTCAGCAGCACCCACTCGCCATGGACGTTGCGCACCACGCCGTGCCGGGGACGCAACTCGTCGGTATAGGCCCTCAGGTCCCTGCCGGCGGCAGACACGTCGTCGGGCATGTGATCGGTCATCCCTACCCCCTCCTTGCGCCCCAGGCAGACGGCGGTCGATACCCAGGTCATTACGTAGGAACAAATAGCCGTCGCTGCCACCCGAGCGGCTCCGCCAAGAGGCGATTCGTCAAGCAGCACCTGCGCCGCTGCCCCGTCGTTGGAGTGGCGGTACCGGACGGTCTTGGACCGGAGTCGGCCCGGCACCAGCGCTGGACAGCTGATGGGAGCGCGCTTCAGCGTCGGGTTCCCGACGATAACACAATCCGAGACTGCCGACGTCGCCGATAGCTTGTGCTCACATTCTAACGCCCGCCGACCAGCGTGAGGACGCCCGTCCGCTTTTGGCCGTTATGGAGATCGCACATAGCGGCCAGGAGCGACCGCACGTCAGCGCGGCCACAAAGCGGTCATACATTACGGGTGCCTGCGATCCGGCCTACACACAGTCCAGGCCAGGAAGTGCTGAAGCAGCTCTTGATCTGCTCGCAGTCCACGGCCGGGGAGCCACGGCGAATGACAGTTCAGCGTGTGTTCGAGAACGCGCTGCAGGGCCGAGAGAAAACGGTGGAGACCTTCGACGTGGCGATGACGCTTGTTGCCGCAAGGTACGGGATCGCCATTGCGCCGACCGCAAGACTCACCAGCTACTCGCGCAGAGGCATCGCGTTGCGACCACCGGCTGGTGCGCCGACGATCGTCATGGTTTATCTGCTGCGGCCTGACGTTCCCCTGGCAGGCTCGCGGGCAAGGTTCGTCCGGCGCGCTCGCTCAATATCCTGAACGCATCTCGCAGGCATCACTCTCGTTCGATGACTCTCAGCAGCGCCCTGCGCCGCTTCGACAGCGGGCCGAAGGCTTCCATGATCTTGCTCATCGAGTCGCTACGGGCCAGCACATCAAGGATGTCCGCCCAATCCTGCATGATGATGGTGCGCGAGGCGATGTACTTGGTGTGGTCATACGGTGCGCGCGAGGAATCCTTCTTCCGTTTCGAGTGCGCCAGTTGCAGGTCGACGCGATTCTCGGGATAGCTCAACAAGCCAAGCAGTGTGGTCGCTGTCGCGCGGAAGCCATGCGAGGAAAACTGGCCTCCGTAGCCCATGCGTTCCAGCACCTTGTTGAGCGTCGTGGCTGACATCACCTCTCCAGGCTTGCGGAAGCTGGGGAACAGCACCTCCCCTCCACCTGTCAGCGTGTGCAGCTCTTTCAAGAGCACGGTGGCCTGCCTCGAAAGCGGAACGATATGCGGTTGCCGCATCTTCATGCGACCCGCCGGCACTGTCCAGATTGCATTGTCCAGATCGAACTCAGACCAGTGCGCCTTGCGGAGTTCGGCCGTACGGACGTAGGTGAGAGCCATCAACCGCAGCGCGATGACGGTGACGCGATAGCCCGCATCATCCACACGGCTCAGGAACTTGGGAATGTCCTGCCACGCCAGCGGTGGATGGTGGCGAACCCGCGGGCGCTTGACCGACCGTTTCAGCAGCGCCGTCGGATCACTGTCGCAAAGCTCCTCACCTGCCGCGTATGCAAAGAGCTGGCTAGACCATTGCCTGATCAGGATCGCCACAGTGGCGGCACCACGCTCGGCAACGCCCTGGATGAGCGGACGCAAATGCGCGGTGCGAACCGAGCTGATCGGCAGCTTGCCCACCTTGGGAAAGACGTCCTTCTCCATGGTGCGCTTGACCTGCGCGGCATAACCCTCGCTCCACTGCACGTTGCTTGCCATCCACCTGCGCGCTACGGCCTCATAGGTATTGTCGCCCTTTTCGAGCTGGGTGGAGATGCTGATCCGCTTCTCCACGACGGGATGCACGCCCTTCTTGACGAGTTCCCGCGCGCGATCCCGCTCGTTGCGCGCGGCTTCCAGCGACACCGCGGGGTACTTGCCGATCGCGTAGATCGCAGGCTTGCCGCCAAGCCGATAGCGATAGCGCCACAGCTTGCTGCCGTTGGGCGTGACGTACAGAAAGAGACTGCCTCCATCCTTGAGCCAGTACGGTTCTGCTTGAGGGAGGATGGTCTCGACCTTGCGGGCCGAGAGCAGGTTCATGGCCATCTGTGTATATCACCTCTCAGGAGGTTCGATATACACGGAAATATACACACTTGCGGCAGATTGGCCTAGCCGTCACTGGACCAACAAGGAATAAGAATCGCTTTAAATCATTGTCTTGCGCGACTTCCACGGAATGCAGCGGAGCTTGATGGACGTCAATCGTAGTTGTCGATCATCAGCAGCATGTTGGTTCCCTTCGCACGCACCGGGCGCGAGCCGGTGCCGTCAGTATGGACGTCGATGGAGGCGCGCCAGGAGGCGCGCCGCGGCAAGGCACGGACCGGGCCTCAGGCCCGGGTATCGAGCCCGCCTTCGGCCATCTCGGCAGCGCGCAGCATGGCGCGCGCCTTGTTGCGGGTTTCCTGCCATTCCGAGTCGGGGTCGGAGTCGGCGACGATGCCGGCGCCGGCCTGGACGTGGATGTGACCGTCCTTGAGCACCGCAGTGCGGATCGCGATCGCTAGATCCATGTCGCCATGGAAGCCGAGGTAACCGACCGCGCCGGCATAGATTCCGCGCTTGACCGGTTCGAGCTCGTCGATGATCTCCATCGCCCGCACCTTGGGCGCCCCCGACACCGTGCCCGCGGGGAAGGTGGCGCGCAGCACGGCGAGGGCGTTGAGGCCTTCCTTCAGGCGCCCTTCGACGTTGGAG
>JANJTG010000147.1 GCA_024711265.1 Bdellovibrio sp.
GCAAGTAGAGATGAAGTAAATCAGTATTATAAGAGGTAGCAATGAGAAAAGAATACGACTTTACAAAAGGTAAAAAGAATCCTTACGTAAATAAACTAAAAATCCGAACGACCATTCGTTTGGATGAAGATGTCATTGAGTATTTTCAGAAATTGGCCGAGTCGACGGAAATTCCCTATCAAACTCTGATAAATCTTTATCTTAAGGATTGCGTTCGTCAAAAACTTCAACCAGACCTGTCTTGGAAGTAGTCTGGCCTTGGCCGAGGCCCAAGTGAATGTCATCGCGGAGATGGTTGTGGATGGTGTAGCAACAAAACAAGATGTCGGTCTTTTGAAGGCCGAAACTCAAAAAGAGTTTGCAGAACTTCGTTTGGAAATGGCCCAGGGCTTTGCCGGCGTCCGCATGGAAATGGCAGCTTTTGATGCGAGGCTGGTAAGTCTTGAGCATCGACTGACCTTGCGAATGGGCGCTATGCTTGCGGCCAGTACATCAATCACCATCGCTGTTCTGGCTTGGATCAAATAGTCATAATATAGCTCCGCGTTGAAGTCATATCTTGGATGACCTCTGGGGATTCCGCTCTTAGGCTTGTATTATGAAGTCACTTCAATCTGATAAATATTTTATTCGTGAATCCTTGTTCAACTTGGTCGAGCTTTCTTTGTTGGCGCGTCTATTTGAAGAACATTGCACTCCTTCCGCCAGCAGTGGAAACCTGAATCAGGGGTCTCTTGCGCAAACTCTGTTGAAAATGAAGGCGACTGAGGGAAAAGGTGAGCTGCGTGTGGCGATCTATGAGTCGGACCCTATCGGCTTTTACTGGAAGTTTGATGACAAAGTTTTGGCTCATTGGGTGCATCCAGAGCATCGTGGTCTTGGGGTCGAGCAAGGTTTGTTAGGTTAGTTCTGTGAAGGATGCGGCTGAGGACTTTTCATTTTGGAAGGGGAAGCGCGTCTTTTTGACGGCGCCGACAAGTTTTTTAGGATCTTGGTTGGCGTTGTCTCTTCAGCATTTGGGGGCGCAGGTTTTTGGTTTTTCCGAAAACTCATTGTCGCAGCCCAATCTCTTTGATCTTACAAATCTTGGACAAAGCATTTCGATGACTTATGGCGACCTTCGCAATGAAGAGGCTTTTCGTCAGGTTCTGCAGTTTGCTCAAGCGGATGTGGTGATTCATCTCGGCGAGATGGGGCTTCTTAAAGAGGCCGAGCGTAAACCTCTTGAGGTGTTTACAAAGTCCGTCGTGGGGACGGGCGTGTTGATGGAGCTTCTGCGCGAGACCGCTTCGATTCGTTCGGTGGTCGTGCTGAGCTCCGACAAAGTTTATGCTCGTAACACCAACAACCAACCTTTGGAAGAAGGTGATCGAGTCGCAGCTCAAGATATTCTTCCGACGGCGAAGCTTTGTGCAGAGTTTGTGGCGCTGTCCTATCGTCAGACTTTTTTTAATCCCGAGAAGTACAATAAACATAAGATCGCCATGGCCTCAGCAAGAATCGGGGCGGCTATCGGCGGTGGGGATTTTTCAGAGGGCTCGTTGATTCCTCAGGCTGTACAAAGTTTCATCAACAAAAAACCTTTTGAGCTTCGCAATCCAAATTCCGTGAGACCCTGGATTCATGTTTTGGATCAAGTGGCGGGAATTTTGAAGTTAGCTGAAAAGTTGTATGAAAAAGGACCGAAGCTGGCGGAGACCTACAATCTAGGGGCCTCGGATTACGAAAGTGTCGGCGAAGTCATCAAAGAATTCCGCCAAGCCTGGGGGGCTGGAGGCTCCGTGGTGTCGTCTGATGAGTCTGTCAAAGGAAGTCTTTCTTTGCACGGTCAACTTAGCAGCGCTTTAGCAAAGAAAGACCTTAGCTGGGAACCTCGTTGGGATCTCGCCAAATCCCTCAGCGTCACCGCTGAATGGTACCGCGACTATTACTCCGGCTACTCCTCTCCGGACCAACTAACCAAATCCCTCCGTCACTTTTTTTAGGGGTAGGATGCACATCGTACCTTACAGGCACCATTTTATGATGCTTTTAGGCCTTTACTTACGCTGACGGTAAAGCTTAATTTTTCTCTGGTGATGTGATCTTGTAGAACTAATTGTACAACGAGTTCTTCCATAACACCTATTTTTCTTGCAATCTCAACAGCACGGCGAATTGATGGAATTTTGCGACCATGCTCTAGATCGTTAAGGCTTTGTTTGGATATTTTAAGCTGTTTCGCCATCTCTACTTGGGTCAGCTCTTCGCCTTGGCGATGGGATTTCAAAAGTCGTCCAAAGGTCAAAGGGCCAAATTGTTTTTCAACTTCGGCAAGGTCCACTCTTTTTGCTTTAGTACTCATGTTTGTTCACCTCTTCAAGGATGACTAAGTTAACTGTGCCATTTTCTTCTTCTGTGTATATTGCTCTATAGCCCTTTGTGAGTCTGATTGATCGCTGGCCTTGGCGTTGACCTTTTAGGGGTTCGTCGTGATAGCCGGGGATTTTTCTGACTTCGCGAAGTCCTTTCATTTCAACGGACATTGCCCAAGCTATCAGCTTATCCACTACGTAAATTGGCATCTTCTTGAGTTGTTTTTGTATTTTATCAAAGACAACCTTGGATATCATAGAAAGTACTCCATAAAGGCATACTTTTCAAGAGGGATTAGCATAAATGATCCTTTCTGCTTTGGCCTTTCGGTAAAAGCATCTTGCGGACCAGGCATCAGGCTTATGAATTTGTTTTGATCAGGAGTGAGGTGTGATTGGCGGACGGGCAGGGTACGCCGTACCTTTTTGAATTGCGATGCAGCATCAATAACGCACTGTAGACCGAAAAAATCACCGGGCACCTTTTTGGGTTTTATAGTATCGTCTCGCCATGCGGGAAATCATGTTTAAGAACAAGTACGTAGAGTCTTTTTGGAAGGTTGTTCTCTT
>JANJTG010000169.1 GCA_024711265.1 Bdellovibrio sp.
GCTTGGAAGATCTCTTCATCGGTCGCCTTTTCAGGATCAAGACCTGCGTACTCGCGAACGCCGTCAAAAACCGTCAATCGTCTCCAAGGAGGAGTGAAATCAATTTCTTTACCTTGGTAAGTGATCTTCATACTGCCCGTCACTTTTTGCGCCAAAGTAGAAATGATCTCCTCAAACTGCTTCATCTGGTAGTTGTAGTCCGTGTAAGCCTCGTAGTACTCAAGAAGAGCGAACTCTGGATTGTGAGTTCTATCAATCCCTTCGTTACGGAAGTTCTTACTGATCTCGTAAACTTTTTCAAAACCGCCTACGATCAGACGTTTCAAATAAAGTTCTGGAGAAATTCTCATGTAAAGCTTCATATCCAAAGCTTTGTGATGAGTTGTAAACGGAGTCGCCGCGGCCCCCCCGTAAACGGGTTGCAATGTCGGAGTTTCCACTTCCATGAAACCACGATCGTCTAAGAAACGACGGATTTCTTTGATAATCTTCGAGCGTGTTTCAAAGACCTTGCGAGAATCTGGATCTGAAATCAAATCCAAGTGTCTGTGGCGATATTTGATTTCGATATCCTGAACGCCGTGGAACTTCTCGGGAAGAGGCTCGATGGATTTCGTCAGAATTTGGAAACTTTTAACGTAAATTGAGAACTCACCTTTTTGGGATTTGAACACAAAACCGTTCACACCCACGATGTCACCCAAGTCGACAAGTTCAAACGCCGCGCGATCTTGTTCAGAAAGCTCTTCGGTTTTCACATAGACTTGCACGGTCCCCGTTTGATCCTGCACGTTGAAGAAAGACGCTTTCCCCATCGCACGCAGAGTCATCAAACGACCCGCAATACGATAAGAAAATTCAGGCTTCTTTTCGCCGGGCTGCAAAGTGGCTGCATGTTCTGCGACGATTTCAGCAATCTTCGCCTTATTCTCAAAAACATAAGGATAAGGGTTGATGCCTTTCTCACGAAGGGCATGAAGTTTTTTGCGTTTTTCGGCTCTTAGGGGGTTCTCATTAATCGACATGGAAGTTCCTATAGTTTTTTTCCGGCGAAAGTTTCCATCACATTGTGCAACAATTGGATGGCTTCTTTCTTCGGACGTTGGAAGGCGTTACGACCCATGATGGAACCAAAAGCCCCACCTTGCGCCAATTCAGAAACCTCTTTCAAGAGTTCTTCTGTACCCTTGGCTTCTCCGCCAGAGAAAATGACAATACGTTTTCCGTTGAAGGAAGATTGAACAACATGACGGATGCGATCTGCCATCGTTGTGACTTTAATACCTTGTTCTTGGTAAACCTTCGCCGCCGCCGCCTGTTCGATGTGCGCAGTCGGAGGTTTTACTTTGATAATGTGCGCACCCAATTGCGCTGCAATGTGAGCCGCATAAGCAACAACGTCAATCGCCGTTTCGCCTTCTTTAGAAAGCTGCTCGCCACGAGGGTAAGACCAGATCACGACCGCAAGACCCGCCGCCTTCGCTTCACGCGCGGCCTGAGCGATTTCTTCATACTGATTTTTTCTTTCAGAAGAACCAGGATAGATCGTGAAACCAATGCCCGCACAACCCAAGCGTAAAGCATCGTCGATGTAAGAAGTCATCGCCGAAATTGGGCTCTTATTGCTGTAAAGAGTGTCAGAATTGTTAATTTTAAGAATCAAAGGGATCTCGCCCGCATAATCACGTGCGATCGCCTCCAAAGCGCCCAGCGGAGCCGCATAAGCATTGCAACCAGACTCAATCGCCAACTCCACGTGGAAAGCGGGATCATAACCATCTGGATTCTTCGCAAAAGAGCGAGCCGGACCGTGCTCAAAACCTTGGTCTACAGGCAAAATCACCAATTTCCCGGTGCCAGCCAATTTACCGTGGTTCATCATACGAGCTAAATTCGTAAGTACTCCTGGATTGTCAGCTCCGTACCAGCTCAAAATCTCTCTAACTCTTGGCGTCATCTTTTGTCTCCTCAAAACATGTGTAGAACTCAATTATTGGCTCAATCTTGGGGCTTTAGTGTCTTCATGAAAGCCTTATGAGCGCTGTAAAGTTATTGAGTTTTTCTAATATAATCAAGTGCGTCTCAAGGATTAACACGCTTGGCAGAAAAGACTCTGTGCTATAATGTTCCTTGTTCTTCATTTAGAGGTCCCAATGAGCACTAGTGTACAAACTCAGGTAACATTTGAACTAACCCCCAATCCCGCAACGATGAAATTTCTTTTGCATCGCCAGGTGACCTCGCAGGGTTTTGACTGCCCGACGGCCCAAGATGCGGAACGCTCCCCTTTGGCTGCCAAGATCTTTGGTTTTCCGTGGACCAGTTCGGTTTATGTGGGACCTGATTTCATTGCCATCACCAAGCAAGACTGGGTGGAGTGGGATCTTTTGGCTTCTCCCCTCTGTGGTTTGATTCAAGAGCATCTTGAGCGCAACGAACCCGTGGTGGTTGAGCTGGTCACAACCCCTGAAGATGATGAAAATGACTCGCCCATGGTTCGCAACATCAAATCGGTTCTAAACCGAGAAATTCGTCCTGTGGTGGCGCTCGATGGCGGTGATATTGTGTTTTATAAATATGAAAATCAGATTCTTTATATTCGCATGAAAGGCGCTTGCTCGGGATGCCCTAGTTCTTCGATCACCCTTAAAGAGGGTATTGAGACTCGCATGAAAGAACTCTTCCCGGAGATCCAAGAAGTTGTCGCGGTCTAAGTTTTTTCACGAAAGCAAACTTCTGTCCAAACTCGCCGTCCCTATTATTGTCGGTCAAGTAGGGCAAAATGTGATTACTTTGGTAGACACCCTGATGGTGGGAGCTCTCGGCTCTATCGCCTTAGGTGCCTCGGCCTTTGCAGGAAGCGTTTTTGTTGTCTTTTTAATTTTCGGTTTGGGGATGCTGGCTCCGGTGACAGC
>JANJTG010000173.1 GCA_024711265.1 Bdellovibrio sp.
AACATCAAAAAGGTCTGATTACATATCGACAAGGAAAAGTGGACGCTCTTCTAGAAAAAACAAAAGGGAAACTTCCCTTCTTCTCTGCCGGAAACACTATGGGTGACTTTCAACTCCTACAGGCGGCGACACATCTCAGTCTAGCGGTAAGCGCTGCCTCTCGCGACGACAAGCTCTTTAAAACAGAGTTAGAGCTCCAGGAGAATGCCGAAAAAAATAATTGGCTAACTCATCGCTTTGTCTAATCCCCCAGGTGGAATCTTCAGCGAGACTCGTATAGTGCTTCTGAATTAAACAAAGCTATAGCTATAGTGATTCATACATAAGGGATCACTAATGGCCGAACTTGAAGCACATTTTAGTCTCAAAGAACTCTTCTTTTCAAAAACCGATTTCAAAGGTCTCATACTTACCGGCAATAGCGTCTTCATCCGAGTGAGTGAGTTTTCAAAAGAAGAGCTGCTTCGCAAACCCCATAATATCATTCGCCATCCCGACATTCCTCGTTGTGTATTTAAACTTTTCTGGAGCTTTCTTCACTCTCAAAAACCCATCGCGGCTTATGTTAAAAACAAAAGTAAATCAGGCAAGTTCTATTGGGTCTTTGCCATGGCTTTTCCCATGGCCGATGGATATTTGTCGGTCCGACTTAAACCCACTTCCAAATTCTTTCCTATTGTTCAGCAGGTCTACGCCGACGTTCTAGAGAAAGAAAATAACGGTCTTGAGATGGAAGACGGCATTACCTTAATTCTAGAAAAATTAGCAGGCCTTGGCTTTAGATCTTATGACGAATTTATGACCGCAGCCCTTCTTGAAGAGCTCAGCGTCCGCGATCAGGCTTTGGCGGCAGACTTCGTTGAAAACTTTAAATCCATCGAATCTTCCGAGGCTCGCTTAAAAGATCTGCTCTCTGCCTCCGCCAACTGCATGGAAGCCGCCAGATCTGCATTTTCAAATTCCAGTCATTTAAATCAAGTCACACAAGATCTCATGAACACGACGCAAGAGATCCTGGCAATCTCTCACAACGTTAAGTTAGTTACAACCAACTTAACCATCTCGTCCTCCAAACTCGGAGAACAAGGCAAACCCTTGGCGATGGTATCGACCAATCTCGAAAGACTTTGCCACGAGATCGTACAAAGTTCGACCCACTTTGAATCTGTTTTTGAGTCTTTCCAAAAATCCGTGATGAGCATCTATTTTGCTGTCGCGATCTCCAGATTTCAGATTGAGGTTCTCAATCAGTTCGTGGAAGAAATGGTCGGCCTTCAAAGCTCTGAGACATCCCAGGAAAACGAACATTCTTTGTTCGCAAACTGCTCTGAGCTCAAACATCTTATCGCCGACAACTTTAAAAATGTTGAAAAGACCGCTCAAGAGCTGACTCGAGATAACAAGTCCCTTCTGCAATCCATCAATACTCTGTCGAAGGTGACCGCAGGGATGGACGTAATCTGTGTGGTGGGTAAGATTGAGATGGCCCGTATTCAGGATCTGTCTTCATCTCTGGCAGCGCGCCTGAAGGACATGGAAGATCTCACTTCAGAATTTAAAAAGAGTCTTCGTCAAATTGAGTCAGAATGCAAACGAGGACTGACCCACTCCGGAAATTTGAATGATCTCTTTGATAAGATTTCCTCAAACTTGAAGTGGGTCGAAGCGCTAGTCACTGCCTGATTAGACTTTCCCAACGACCTTTTCAAGGTCTGCAATTTCTTTCGGTACTGAGGAGGTCATGTTTTCAGATCCTCCCGAAGTCACACGGATATTGTCTTCGATTCGAATTCCAATACCACGATACTTTTGAGGAGCTGACGTGTCGTCGGCAGGAATGTAAATCCCAGGCTCAACGGTGAAACACATGTTGGCTTCGATAGGACGAGGTTCGCCTTTTTTAAAATACAAACCCGCATCGTGCACGTCCATACCTAACCAGTGACCAATTCCATGAGGATAATATTTCTTTTGTGCCAAGGCTTGAATCAAATCCTCTTTACGGCCCGACAACAATCCCAGTTCTAACATCACGTCTGTCAACAAAGACGTCCCCATATCATGGAGTTCTTTAAAGACGATTCCCGGCTTAATAAAGTCGATGATTTGTTTTTGAACCTTCAAAACACCTTCATAGACACGAGCTTGTTCATCCGTAAATTTTCCGCTCACGGGGAATGTTCGTGTGATGTCTCCGGTGTAGTAATTGTACTCGGCACCCGCATCAATCAAAAGCAAATCACCTTCTTTACATACCTGATCATTGAAGTTGTAGTGCAACGTGGTCGCCGCATTTCCTGAAGCGACAATATAATTATAACCTTCACGCGCAGAACCCTTCATGAAAAAGTGATGCGCCAGAACACCCTGAACTTGACGCTCTGTCACTCCGGGGCGAGTGAAACGCATCGCCGCCAAATGGCCCTGAGCTGAAATTTCACACGCTTCACGCAACTGTGTTAGTTCATATTCCGATTTAACTAAACGCATCTCTCCCAACAAAGTGTCGGCATCATGGATGGAAAGCAGACCATACCCGGTACGCCCCTGCATCTGCTTAACACTTTCAAGAACCCCCTGCATGAGATGATCTACTTCTGGATTCTTGTACAGACGGTAATAAACGCGATCCACTTCTTTTAACAGTTGTGGCGCCACCTTCGAGAACTCATCAATGGGATAAGCCTTGTCGATTTTAAATTCACGCTCACAGCCCTCGGGACCATAGCGGAAGCCATCCCAAGTTTCTCTTTCCGGATCACGACGGCGTACAAACATCACCGTCTCTGGCTTGAGGCCTGGACGATAAATCATGATGGATTCAGGCTCTTCCCAACCTGTGAGATAGAACAAATTTGAATCCTGACGATA
>JANJTG010000454.1 GCA_024711265.1 Bdellovibrio sp.
TGTGGGCAGGGTGGACTCAAGATCTCCGTATCTGTTCGAGTCCACATCTGCGGTTTCCGGCGCATACTCCACCATATTTCTTCGCCAAATAAGCACTCGAGCCTTCGAGCCGACATTGTGAACCTCGACAATCACATCCAAAGAAGTAGGGAAGTAGTAAGACATCTTGGTTGTGTTCACCATGGCGGCATTGCCGTTGAGACTGATCTGTCCATTGACGCTGGCTCCAGAGCGACTGAAGGTCACTGTCACGCCATCGTTTGTGGGAATACTAGAGTTTGCAGAATAGAAGACGACAGCCACTGAGCTTGAGTTAATCTGATCTAAAGACGCCTTCAACGTGAAAGACTTGCTAGAATTGATGGTCAGGGCTTCTGTAAAGCGAAGGACCCCACTGCCGCTGATTGTGGAATTGTCGTACTGAGTGAACGAGCCAGAAACAATCGTATTAGGATCAATACCGGAAATCTCTGTGACCTCAGTCCCAGAGCAGGCAATTAATGATAAGGCGCTAATTGTGAGGAGGGATCTTAAAAAGAATTTTTCCACATCATAGACTCTACAGGAATAGGTTTTTTGTCGTTATACTTCGCCGAAGGTTTGACGTTATAAGCCGTCAAAATATCGCCCTTCACCTCAAAGTATATCAACTGACCAATCGGCATGCCAGTGTAAACACGAACCGGCTGTTTTACCGAAATTTCCAGAGTCCAATAGTTGCAGAAACCGACATCTCCTTTGCCCGCAGTGGCATGGATATCGATTCCGAGACGGCCCACACTTGATTTACCTTCCAAAAAGGGAACGTGCTTAAGAGTTTCTGTGTACTCCATCGTCACGCCCAAATAGAGGGTGTCTGGCATTAAGACAAAACCCTCTTCAGGAATATCAAAAGTGCGAATCTTGTTATGCTTCTTCGCGTCCAGCGTCTTCTCTTCGTACACAGCCAGAGTCTTACCCAAGTGAACATCGTAAGAGTTCGTTCCTAGGCACTCTCTGCGGAAGGGTTCTACTTTAATAGAACCTTGCTCCATGTGTTCGAGAATCTGCTGATCCGTAAGAATCATTACTTAGTTTCTCTGTGAACTGTGTGACGCTTAAGATTTGGATTGTATTTCTTCTTCTCAAGACGGCTTGGAGTCTTAGTTTTGTTTTTTGTCGTTGTATAACGAGAAACAGGTTTGCCTTCAGCGCGAGCTTCAGTGCACTCAAGAGTGATGATGATTCTTCCTGATTTTTTTGCCATTGCGGTGCCCCTTATTTATTCACCCTGACCTCGTCAGAGTGGACTTCCTTACTACACCAGATTTGCCGGAGTAGGTTACTTTTGAATCGAATATATCGCCATGCGTAATTTAGAAAAAATGACAATACCTTTTCAAAGGGGGTCAAGGTATCAAAGGAATAGGGAAACTTCAACAGACAATTTGATGTCTAAAAGGGGAATTCATGAACTCTTTGGGTCTTTTTCTTGTATCGGTGCTTTTGTCAGCCTGTGCTCATGCCCAAACCAGTGGCATTTTGAGGGGGAATACCCATCAGCCCGTGACTTTGGAAGAGGCCGTCTCCACGGTGACTCCGGGGTCCATCGTCGTGATCGGAGAAAACCACGGATTTAAGGAGCATCAAGCTCAACAAGTGGACATCATGAAGGCTCTGCGCGCCCGGGGGCTTCGGGTCTCTGTGGGGATGGAATTTTTTACATACACTCAGCAGTCTTTGGTGGATTCCTATCGCGCAGGAGCTTTGTCTGAGGCTGATTTTTTGAAGGCCATCCAGTGGGGAAATCCCTCTTATGACTATTATCGCGATCAGGCCCTGTTTCCGAATATGAGTGAGGGCGCTCAAACCCTGGCGTTGAATGCTCCCCGCAGTTTGACGGGCAAGGTGTCGAAGAATGGTTTGGATTCTTTGACCGATGAAGATCGCACCTTGTTGCCTCCACAGTTTGCCTTAGGGCGTGATAGCTATAAACAACGCTTTTTAAGTATGATGCCGCACTTGCCATCTCCGGCGGCGGGGGAACGCTACTTTGCGGCGCAATCGATTTGGGATGATACCATGGCGTGGACGGCGACGGAGTTCATCGTGAATCACCCCGAGCAGGTCTTGGTCATTGTGGTCGGGGATTTCCATGTGCAGTTTGGTGGCGGCTTGCCGGATCGAATTCATGCCCGTGCCCCTCATGTCCCAGTTGTGAGTTTTTCCCAAGTGAACACTCTGGGTCTTAGCGATGATGATATCGCTGGGGAAATCGCCCCTTCCCCCACAGAAGGCCCTCGCGCGGACTTCTTGTGGCTAGCCCCCGCACAAAGTCTAGTGATGTAAAGATTCTTTGAGCTTCCTCGTTCCTTTTTCCTAAAATAGAGGGAGCTTTAAGGAGTCCATCATATGTTTCCTCCAGAAACCCGCATTCTAGTTATTGATGAC
>JANJTG010000362.1 GCA_024711265.1 Bdellovibrio sp.
AGACTGCTTAAGCATGACCTCTAAAATATCGGCAATTTTTCGACGTTTCTTGAGGAGGCGATATCAATCCCAATGACCATCGCAAGATCCATTCTCATGTTGAGACAAAATCGTCCTACTGACTGTAATAGACTAAGACAAATCCAGCAGTACCACCCGTACCACTTGATCCAGAATACCCAGGCCCGCAAGAAGGCCCTCCCCAACCACCGCTCCCACCAGATCCACCATTTCCCGCACCGGCAGGAATATTAATTCCAACAAATAAAGGAATATCCATGGTCCCAGCGGTCATACTGCCACAAGGCCCGGTCGAGCATCCACTCCCAGCTCCTGCTGTTCCGGCAGCTCCACCACTAGCGACAAGTGTTCCAAACGAGGAGGATTGACCACTGGTCCCTGCCGTTCCACTAAGCCCCGAGTAAGCCCCCGAATGTCCTCCGGCTCCGCCCGTTCCAAAAGTACCTGCGCCTCCGACAGTAACGGAAAGAGTGCTCACTGCTGAAACATCATAACCAAGTTCTTCAATAGCTTGACCGGCTCCTCCACCACCACCATTTCTTCCGCTGTAATCTCCCAGCGAACAGTAGTAGCCACCGCCCCCTCCGCCACCACCACCGCCACCGGCGACGACAAGGACATTGACCTTTGTCACATTGGGAGGTTTCGTCCATGTATAACTGCCGACGCCGGTCCAAATCTTATAGCGAACAGTTCCACCGCCGCCCGATGAGGCCGCATCAACATAAGCTTTCGTTGCCGCGTCGCCCGCCGCCGTCGGAGTCGCCAGATTTATTATTTTCTGAGAACTCATATTCAAATTTCCAGTCGCAGCGACACTTCCGTCTTTCATTAAGGCGTTTGTTCCAGCTTCCGCTTCGCAAACCCAGGCACTTCCGTCCCAACGCATTTTATTTCCCGAGCCACATGTGGAACTCGGAAGGCGGGCATCATTGGCTTCAACAATTTTTCCTGCCGTAGACGTTGTTGCAAAGTCAGCGGCCAAAGCGCCCCCTGAAGTTGTCAGACCTGTTCCGACGTTGACTCCGATATTTCCAGCCGTCACATTTAACGGCGCGGTTGTTCCTAGCGCTGTGTAAGTTCCACTTCCCGTTCTTTGAACTATTCCCGTAAGAGGAAGTCCCGCAAGGGCTGTCAGCTCTGTGGACCCATCTTGTTTACCTTGAAAGGTCGTCCAATCGGACGCTTTCAGATATCCATTAGAAGAAGACGAAGACGCTGGAAGATCCACGGTGGGAACCGCCGCATCTCCCCCGATGACAACAGGATTCCCGGCTGTTGAGGCTGCCACCACCCCGGTCACCGTTCCCGTGCCGGGCACGATTCCCCATGTTCCATCTCCTTTTAAAACTTTGTGAGAATCCAAGGGTACTGGAAGGTGAACTGTCGAGATTGTGCCCAATCCCAAGTTTGTTCGCGCTGCACTCGCTGACGTAGCCCCGGTTCCTCCATTGGCGACTCCCAAACTTGTTCCTGAGGAGCCAAAACCATTCAAAATGGCATCCAACTTCGGCAAACGGCTGAAGATACTTTCGACATTGGACTGAGTCAGATTTTGCGAGGGGTTGATATTAACAAAGTCCGACTCGGTTCTTCCATTCAGCGAGTCGGCGTTGGAGGCAAAAGGAACAGATCGCAAATTAAAATCAGCGACGATATTGTCAGATCCCAGCACTGTTGTAATACGGATCTTTCGTGTATGGCTTGCCGCTGGAGTATAGCTGGTCACCGCCGCATTGACAGAACCATCTGTCCCAATACACGTCAGACCGGTGATCTCTGCAGACGCATTATCAAAAATCTTTTGCACGGTGAGCCCTTTGTCTGCACCACCAGCCACGCCTTTCGTGACGACTAAATTCATAAAACCATTGACGATGGAAACATTGGAAAAAGTCTCCTCGCGAAGGATACATCCATTGACACTTAAGATTTTGACATTCACGGATAAGCTCGTGGCGTTTACCGACTCTC
>JANJTG010000305.1 GCA_024711265.1 Bdellovibrio sp.
CAGCCACTACCAAAGGCACCGCAAGCCCCAAAGCGTGAGGACACGCAATCACCATCACCGTGACAGTTCTCTCAATAGCAAATTCCAAACTTTGCCTAGTCAGTAAAAGCCAAGACGCCAACGTCAGCGCCCCACCAACAACGGCGACAATCGTCAATATCATCGCCGCCCGATTAGCCAGATCTTGTGTCCTTGATTTACTTTCTTGAGCCTCGCGCACAAGTTCGATGACTTGATTGAGATAGGACTCTTTTCCCATCTTTTTAACTTCGGCCTCCAGCGAACCCTCTCCATTCAAAGCTCCTCCAATTAATTCATCGCCTTGAGTCTTTAACACGGGTGTTGATTCTCCGGTCAGCATGGATTCGTCTACGGCCGACGTTCCTCTTATCACAACGCCATCGGCAGGAATTTTTTCTCCGGGACGAATCAATATCTGATCTCGCAGCGCCAGTTGTTCAATAGGGACATCTTGAAAACTGCCATCCGAAAGAATTTTATGTGCGTCCGCCGGCATCAGCTTTGCCAGCTCCTCCAAGGCCCGAGATGCTCCCATCACGGAATTCATTTCGATCCAATGCCCCAACAGCATAATGTCAATCAAGGTTGCCAATTCCCAAAAAAACTCCATCCCCGGGAAGCCAAGAACGACGATTGTAGAATAAAAATACGCCGTACTAATCGCCAAAGCGATCAAAGTCATCATTCCTGGTTTATGTTTTTTTATTTCATCGAACAACCCCTTGAGAAATGGAAATCCTCCATAGAAGAACACCACAGAAGAAAGTACCCAGAGCACGTACTGATCGCCTTGAAATCGCAACTTAGAATCCAACCTTAAAAAGTGCTGAATCATGGGAGACAAAAACAAAATGGGGAGAGTCAGCGCTAAAGACACCCAGAAGCGTCTGCGAAAGTCCGCCACCATGTTCGTATGATGGGACGGAGACTGATGATTGTGGTGATGGTGATGGTGGTGGTGACTTTCCTGGTCTTGCATTCCTTAAAGTGTGCCACCGAAAGAGACCTTAATTAAAAGTTAGCGCCCAGTTCTGCAAAATAACATCGACCACGAAGAACCTAAGAAGACGCCTGAGAGTCCTCTTTTATAAATGACAAAATAAGAATCGCCAAAGCCGCCCCACAAGCTCCATAAATAAAAGTGTACGGCGCCCCGAAACGATCCCAAATAAAACCGGCTGCTGAACTTGCAAAGATCGTCGCTAACCCCGTCGCGGTCCCCAGCACACCCAGGCCCGTCGCTTTTAACGAAGGATCAATAAGGTCGACAGCGTAAGCCTTCCCCACCCCATCAGTCGCCGCCATGTAGATACCATAGATGCCAAAAAGCAACCAGAAGTGCCATTCGGATGTTGCATATCCAAATAAAAGATAAACTATCGCAAAAACCGAAAGTCCCGAGATTAAAACAACTCGTCGACCGATCTTATCAGAAAGGCGTCCTAGATAAGGGCTTCCCAATGAGTAAAGTAAATTATAGAACGCATATAAAATCACGGTTTTGGTAAGACTCAACCCAGATTTTTGCGCTTTTAGCAGCAAAAAAACATCGCTTGAATTTGCAATTGAAAAAAGAGTCCATGCAAAAATATAGGTTTTAAATTTCGAATTAAATAGCTTCAAAGAAACGACAACTTTGGAGGGTGCTCCTGTAGGCTTGTGTTTTTCCTCTTGAATCGAAAGCGCCACAATAACCGCCAACAATCCAGGAATCAGAGCCCAGTAGTACAGAGAGCGAAGGTCCTGCACGGTCATGTTTAAGAACACCAACGCCAATAGTGGACCGATAGCCGCCCCTAACGTATCCATGCCTCGATGCCAACCAAAGGCAGCACCTCTTAAACTGAAAGGCACTGAGTCAGCAAGCAGAGCGTCTCGAGGACTTGAACGAATTCCTTTTCCAAAACGATCTATTACACGGGCTCCCAAAACTTGACCCCAAGAAGAGGCGCCACCAATCAAAGGTTTCGCCAAAGCACTCATTAGATAACCCAACCATATAAAGGTTTTTCTTTTCTGTAATTGATCCGACCACTTCCCAGAATAAGTTTTTAAAAGGCTCGCGACTCCTTCCGCCATTCCTTCAATAAGTCCCACCGAAAACATCGAGGCCCCCAAAACGGAGGTCAGAAAAATGGGCGTGATGGGATAGAGCATCTCGCTGGAGATATCCGCAAACAACGAAATCAATCCCAATCGAACGACTGTGGCATTTAAAACGTTGGTGGACTTTTCTTCTGGGGCCATAGAGTAAGTGTTATGCCTTGGGTTGAACCCGTCAACCTGAGCCCTCGCATCCGCCCCAAAATAACGATTCTCGACACTGTCAAAAAATGTGACACCTCAACTCGGCGGAAGTGGCTGCCTATTTATATTGAGCAAGTCTCTTTTTTGCACTGTTTCGAAGCTGGAGGTCTTTATGAAGTTCAAGTCCTTGCTCCTCACGGCAGCCCTTATCGTAGCCCCCCATGCATGGGGTGCCGACAGTGTTGATGCCTTCCAGCTCAACGAAGTCGTCTACGACCCCGCAACCCATAGCCAATATGTCGTCTATAAAATCAATCGTGAGCACAATTACCTGTTTCTGAAAAAGGACGCTCAAGATCCCGACGTTCTGCCTCGCAAACCATCGGAAATATCCAAACTGTCTTCAGAAGCAGATCTAGAGCTTCAAAATGCAAGACTCAAGAATCTGAAGTCCGGCGACATCGTCAGTTTCTATAACAAGTCTTCAAGAAATTTCGATTATGGAACTGTTGGAAGTACTTTCTCTAACGGCATGCTCACCTTCCGGGTCCGAACCTTTCATGACGGAGGGAGCTACATCACCTTCGACGACTACCAAGCTCATATTAGTCAGGTCGGCGTTCCCGTAGAAGAACTCAATGGTTTTAGAGCCGGGCAAAAGATCTGTTTCAAAGGACAAAAAGGTGATTTGGATACGGTCTTCAGTAATGGCACTGGAAAAATGGTCGTTGGTGATTTCTTTGGCGCCCGTTTTCTAATCTTTGAACGATGGTCCATCGTCGATCTTACAAAGCTTGAATCCTGCAATTAAAAAAACACCACGGCTGACTGGAAAATTTCTAGTCAGCCGTTTCTTCTTCAAATGATTTATTTATTCTGAATTTTCCTTAAGATAATTTCCAACGGGCAAAACTTGGTAAAACTTGATTGTAGCAAGTTAAGGCCCACAAACACCGTAAAGAAAAGCCAATAGGGCGAATAGAAGTGGGCCAACGCCACACTGATTAGAATGAATGTTCCTGCAAAGGCGCGGATTTGGTTTTCGATTGTCATACGTCACTTCCTTCTGTTTTCATTTCATTATGAATGACTCGCGCTCGAGTCTTTCCAACAAGCCAATAATAAAGGACCGGAACGGCAAAACGACTTAACACCGTCGCAGCCACCTCCCCAAAGATCAAACTCACAGCCAGCCCTTGGAAAATCGGATCGGCCAACATCACCGAACTTCCCACCACCACTGCAGCCGCGGTCAAAAGCATTGGTCTAAATCTCAAAACCCCGGCACTCACCACGGCCTCTTTAAGATTCATGCCTTGCCCCAATTGGTGCTCAATAAAATCCACAAGGATAATTGAATTTCGCACGATAATTCCAGCTCCCGCGATAAATCCAATCATCGACGTCGCCGTAAA
>JANJTG010000478.1 GCA_024711265.1 Bdellovibrio sp.
CGGGGTGTATACCGGTTGAAAACTGACCAGGGTGTTTAACCTCCCTGCCTCATTTTGAGGCAGAGGCAATGAGGTGATCACCATGGAAATGTTGGGCAAGGTCAGAAGGATGCATTACCGGGACGGGCTGTCGCGTTCGGAGATTGCGCGGCGCACGGGCTTGTCGCGCACGACGGTGAAGAAGTGGCTGGCGGCAAGCGAGCGCGTCGAGCCGCGCTACCGGCGATCGGCGGCACCGGGGAAGCTGACGCCGTTCCACGACGTGTTGCGCCAAGCTTTGGAAGCCGATGCCCGGCGAGCGAAGCGGGAGCGGCGCACGGCGAAGGCGCTGTACGCGGAACTGAAGGCGCAGGGCTACGCAGGCGGTTACACCGTCCTGACCGATTTCATCCGCCATTGGCGTGAGCAGGCGGGCGCGAACGCGCCGACGCGCGCGTTCGTGCCGCTGAAGTTCGAACTGGGCGAAGCGTTCCAGTTCGACTGGAGCGAAGAGCGGCTGGTGATCGGCGGCATCTGGAGGAAGCTTCTGGTGGCGCACCTGAAGCTGTGTGCGAGCCGGGCCTTTGTGCTGGTCGCCTACCCGAGTCAGGGTCACGAGATGCTGTTCGACGCCCACACGCGCAGCTTCCAGGCGCTGGGCGGCATTCCCCGGCGCGGTATCTACGACAACATGAAGACCGCGGTCGACAAGGTCAAGAAGGGCAAGGGCCGCGTAGTCAATGCGCGCTTCTCGGCACTGTGCTCGCATTACCTGTTCGATCCGGACTTCTGCAACGTCGCCGCGGGCTGGGAGAAAGGCGTCGTCGAGAAGAACGTGAAGGACAGCCGGCGGCGAATCTGGCAGGACGCCGGCAAGGTGCGCTTTGGCAGCTTTGCCGAACTCAACAACTGGCTGCTCGCCCGCTGCCAGGCCCTGTGGCAGCAGGTGCGTCATTCCGAGTACGACCTGACGGTGGCGGAGAAGTAGCAGATACCCTCAACTCGTCCGCCGACGAGGACCCGCTCGATATGATCGCCGAACGTTACGAACAGGCCGCCACTGTCGTCGTC
>JANJTG010000025.1 GCA_024711265.1 Bdellovibrio sp.
ACGGATCTAAGATTGAAATCAGCCACAATAGGATCAGCACCTATCGTCGTCGAAATACGAAGCTTTCTAGCATGGGTCGAAGCTGGCGTGTAACTGGTGAGGGCACCATTCACGGACCCATCTGTATTGATACAGGTCAGCCCCGTGATCGCCACTGGAGTATTGTCAAAAACTTTAGGAATACTCAATCCCTGATCCGCACCACCCACCGTGCCTTTAGTGATAATCACATTGAGATAGCCGTTGACGATATCAACATTGGTAAAACTTTCTTCGCGAAGAATACAACCATTCGGCGCAAGGATCTTCGCATTGACGGTAAGACCTGTGACGTTCACAGCAACACCCGTTGGGTTCTTGATAAAGGCTTGAAAAGAAATGCCTTTACTCGTCTGCGCAAAGACCTGAGACGTCAGAAACAGGAAGTACACCAAAGCACACTTGACCATTTTTTTCCGCAGCGTGTTTTTCATTTTCATAAATATCTTATCGGATCGACAAGATATAGAAATAGATGGACATAGTAGACATGTGCCGCCGCAGACTTCTGATTTTGATTACTTTTTTATTATTGAATCCACGCGACTAAGGGCTTTCTCGATTCTCTCGAGTCGAGCTTTTATATCCGCATTTTCTTGTTTGAGTTTGGCATTTTCGACTTCCAACTGGACCGCCTTGGCTTTCACTGCCGCGATATCTCGATTATGCTGCTTGGAGGCCTCGATTAAGACGGCAGTCAGTTTCGGATAGTCGACAGTTTTAATGCCATCATCCCCCGTTTTTACAAGTTCCGGAAGAACACGTTCCACTTCCTGGGCAATGACACCCACCTGGCGAGAATGATCTTCGCCCGTTTTCCAGTGGTAATAATAACCATTGAGTTTGTCGATCATGGCACAGGCGTTCGGGATCTTTTCAAAATCTTTCTTTAAACGAATATCTGAGAACGTGTTCCAGGCATTGGCAACGGCCACGGAGCCATCCCCACTAGAGCCGACCTGAAGTTTTTGATTTGGGCTTGTTGTTCCAATTCCCACATAGTTGTTAATAAAGTTTTCCGTAATAAGCTGATTATTTTGTCCCGTCACAGTCCCTGCGACTAAGGAAGTTGAGATATCACCAGCTCCATATCCTTGAAAGTAAATTTCTAAATTTGGAATCGGATTTGTATCGGAAATAGAGACCACAGATGGCCAAGATCCTTCAAAAGCAATGCTTGGATTTATATTGTAGCCACAGTTTCCACCACCTAACTGGCGATTTCTGATAATAAGAGAGTTTCCCCAACTCTGATTGTAGGCTCCGTACTGGACCGTCCACTCTTCAAAGTAAGTCGCTCCACATGCGGCGGTTGATTTAAAGATAAGTTTGAATGTCGTATTCGTTGACGATAACGATGCCGCACTAATTTGCAGTTTCTTCGTCGTATCCCAGGTTCCACTATAAAGCTTCTTAGTCGAAAGTCCTCCGGCATTGAAGGACCCACCGCCAAGATCCAAGGTCACAACCGGATCGGTGGTTCCAATCCCGACGTTACCCGATGGCGCAATTCGCATTCGTTCGTAGCCATTTGAGGCAGCTCCAACCGGTGACGTCATAAATGCCATGTAGGCGCCGTTGCCAGCTCCGGTCCAGTCTTCTGCGGCTTTCATACTGATGTAAGCACCGTTTAAAAAACTTGGAGAACCGACGAAGTTACTGGAACTGGAGTTATACCCCCTTCCAGTAAAATAACTCAATACATCACCACTTGCGACAGCTACCGGTGCCGACGGAGTTCCTCGTGCAGATCTTCCTGCAAAATTAGGTGAAGGCGCCCCTGTGACTCCGGAACCTGAGTAACTATCGTTGAGAATCTCCTGCCGTCCCCCCTGTGTTTGCAGGTGGAGCACAGCCAATGGCGATGTTGTCCCAATCCCGACGTTGCCGCCATTTTGCTGAAGGACTAATCCATTCGTCCCGTTGGTCGTGAGGGCAAGGTATCCGTTAGCCGGTGTAGCGTTGTACTGCCAAACCATGCCCCCCCAAGCGGTACTCGCTTGTCCAACCCTCAGTTGGGAATTGCCGGTGGCATTGCCAATGGACGCGGAATAATTGGGAAAACCCGTTGCACCTATGGAATCATCACCAATGACGAGGCGATTGCTCGGTGAGGTCGGCCCTATGCCGACGTTCCCACCCGCACTCGCCAGAAGCACATGGCCCTTCGTTGCATGCGAAGTTCCATCGATTTTAACATTACCACTGGCGGCCGACGAACCGTAAATTTGCGGAGTCGTCAGTGACGAACCCGCCGTCATTGCAGTTGTTGCATTGATGGAAGCTCCCGAAAAGATATCTCCAGACAAGCCCATACCACCTGTCACCACGACGGCACCGCTCGAGGTTCCCGTCGAGGCCGCGCCAGAGTTCACAAGCACCGCCCCCGACGACGTCGCAGGGGCTAAGGTGATATCCCCCGACGCGTTCGTGAGCGATGAAACTCCTGAGAACGCGCCACTACCTACGGCTGTTGAGGCGATAGCTCGTCGCGTGGCTGTTTCATCCGTATAATAAAGTGATGTCCCATCATACTCAATAGCACCAGCTTCAGGGGTCGTGAGGTTTATTCCAGCAGTCAACTTCAAGGGTGCGGTTCCCGCCATCGGAGTTCCAGATCTCAAGTGAAGAGCTGCCGACGGATTCGTCAATCCCATCCCCAAGTTGCCGGCAAAATAATTGTTGGAGCTGTCAGCTTGATAAATTCCGAAGTTGTTACTGCTGGCGACGCCATTAACAGACTTGGTCAAATAAAGACCATAAGCCGATGTCATGGTTGCACTGGCACCATTGGTAATATTGGAGTAAAGGCCATAGGCAGTTCCCACGGTCCCCGTGGAGTTATTACCCACGTTTCCATAGATACCATAGGCCGTTGTGATCGTTCCCGTTGAATTCAAAACCGAGTTGAACGCCCCGTAGGCGTTCGTAATAGACCCGGTGGACGAGTTCATCGCGGAGCTCTGAGATCCGTAAGCAGTGCTCATCGTCACCGCAGACAGATTGGAAGCGGTTGACGTACTCCCGGTGATAGCTCCGGGCGTGCCCGTGCCACTATAATTGGCTAAAAAATAAGCGCCCGTAGCGTTGCCTGCATTTCCAGATCCCGCATTATTAACTTGAGCACGAATTCCTATTTTCTGACCATAGTTTACGGTTTGAGATGACGGTACAAAGTTGTCGACCTGAAATGCCGTATCCACAGATGTGCTATTAGCTGAAGCTCCCGCTTGCGCAAAGATACTCATTGTTGAATGTTGCCCGGAAGCCGTATTCGTATAAAGATCGTTAATTTGAACTTGACGAGGAGCATAAGCTGTCGAGTAATCCGATGTCGCCTGAATCGAATTCCCAACACTCAACGCCTGACCAGGTGATGACGTCCTAATGCCGATATTGCCATTTAAAATTGTCGAGCCTGTTCCGCTCGGAGTCAGAGTCACATTTTGATTCGTCCCACCGGCGGCGAACGTCAACGCCCCTGTTCCAGAAATCGAACCATCTGTTGAACCCGTACCACCATTGCCCACAGGTACTGTTCCCAAAGTGATATCACCGGCGACCACAGAAAGTGGAGAGCTTGTTCCAAGAGTGGTATAAGTCCCGGCGGCAGTTCTCTGCACGATACCTGTTGATACCATTCCAGTTACAAGACCCGACAACTCAGTACTTCCAGCTTGTTTGCTGTTGAACGTTGTCCAATCCGCCGACTTCAAATATCCATTCACACTCGACGTCGCTGCCGAAATATCAATCGTCGGAGCCGACGCCGTTCCGCCAACACTGAGAGGGTTTCCGGCTGTACCTGCCGCCGTCACACTGCTCACGCCACTCGAAGCTCCGGTAGTCCATCCTAGTGTTGCCACATTTCCTGCAATAGAACTAATTTGCAAAACTTGATTGGCAGACCCAACACTCGCTGGCCACTTGATAGTGTAAGAGGCTCCACCCGTGGGATAATTTTGAGTCAGGTAATTTGCTGAGCCATCGTATACCTTAAGATTTGTAAAAGCACCGGTCCCCGCATTCACGTTCGTTGCATTTACATTGTTTACTGCCGTGATGTCCTGAGAGGACATATTTAAAGCCCCCGTCATCGTACCACCAGAAAGAGGAAGCTTCGTCGTGTCTGTCGCGGAAATCGCGGTCCAAGCTCCGTCATCTCGTAAAAACTTTGAGCCATCCGGAGTTCCTGACGTGCTCATCGTCGCTAAAGGCCCAAGTCCACTCACATCAGCATTTGTAAGAGTCACAGCGCCGGTTTTACCAGCAACGCTACTCACACCGCCGGTGATCGTTCCCCATGTGCCATCTCCTTTAAGAACTTTTGTCGCATCCAAAGGAGTTGGAAGGTCAAGAGCGGCAACTGTTCCTATACCCAATGCTGTCTTTGCTCCCGTTAACGTCGTTGCTCCCGTACCACCGTTAGCAATAGCAACCGTCCCAGTCACGTTAGTAGCATTTCCAGTGACATTGATTCCCGCCGCAGTTCCGGCAGCGTTAAAACCATTTAAAATGGCATCAAGTTTTGTGAAGCGATTGAATATACTCTCTATATTTGTCTGTGTAAGTCCCTGCCCAGCGTTGATATTAACAAAATCGCTATCGGTTTTTCCATTAACCGCTTCCGCATTAACTGCAAAAGGTACAGATCTAAGATTGAAATCAGCGACGATAGGGTCCTCGCCTAGTATTGTTGAAAGACGAAGCTTTCTTGAGTCCCCCGGCATCGGAGTGTAGCTTGTCACAGTGCCATTCACGGAACCATCAGCATTGATACACGTAAGGCCGGCAATCTCACCTGAAGCATTGTCAAAAATTTTTGTGTGACTCAAACCCCGGTCGGCCCCGCCCGCGGTGCCCTTTGTAACAACGATACTTAAATATCCATTCACAACATTCACGTTGGAAAAAATCTCCTCACGTAGAATACAACCATTCGGCGCAAGGATCTTCGCATTCACAGAAATGCCGGAGGTATTAACTGCAACTCCCGTAGGACTCTTAATAAATGCCTGAAAGGAAATACCTTTGCTCGCGCCGTGAGCAAAAGAAGAGGACAAAAGAACCTGAAGACAAATTCCAAGGATAGAAAAAGGCACCTTATTCAACATTATCATAAAAGACACCCTGAATTTCATAATGATTGTCTAAAACTTGATTCTCAGAGATCTCGCCGATCGCGCCACTGATCTGATAGTTATTGGAGGTTTTAACAGTTTCTCCATTTATAAAGTCCGGCTCTGTTCTTTTCTCTAAAGATTCTGTCGAGGGTGGCGACGAATTTATGAGTTGAGCATCCAAAGAACAGCCACTGATCGTCAGAAAAAGAGAAGACGATGCCACAGCACCTAAGATTTTCCATTTCAAATTTCGCCAAATACCCATGAATTCCATAGACAATGTATCGGGATAACAAAAATACAAAAGAGACGGACACGATGGACAGAATATTTAAAGATTCGGATATGGAGGATTTTTAACACTATTCTGGGGTCTCGCAATGAGACGGAGTACATGATTACTCATTTTTCCACTGCCGATACCCCCCTAGATAGTTCACGACCTTTTGATAGCCGAGGGATCTCATAGCATAGGCAACAGCTCCGCTCCGCACTCCCCGCTCGCTGATAACAAACACGGTTGAGCCCTCTTGAATGCCCAGGTCTTTCAAGCGCGATTTAACTAAAAATGATGGCAATCCGCGATCGTCAAAAAATTCATCCCATGGCAAATGTAAAAGTGGTGCCTTCACCGCCTTTTCCATCTTCAAATTGTGTGTTTCAAATTCTTTCTGCGATCTAACGTCCAGAACGAGGACCTTATGCTGAAGTTCGGGGAATTTGACTCCAAAAAAAGATTTCGGTGGAGGGTAGAAGGCCCCCAAAGGAGCCCCCCCCAAGGCTTGACTGCGCGCTTTGCTTGTCCACTCTCGTCGAGGCAAGGATTGGGTGACGTAAGCTCTAAAGTCCACCGCGTCGATAAATAAATTTGGATCCGCTTCTGGGCGCCACGATTTTTTAGAAACCGGAGATATGGCACTGAATCCACTTTTCAAATAAAACTCAGGCGTAAGAGTATAAACACTCTGCATTCCAAAAATATCGAAGATCCATGCAATATAACCGTCTTCTCCAGCGCCCTTCGATCCGTTACCTAAAATGAGAATGGTTTTATCAGGAGTGACCATCAGTTGTTCAAGCCGCTTCCCCATATCAGATGGGCTGATCTCTAAAAAGTCCTCCCAAACAATACGAGTAGCGCCCAGTATCTCTTGTTTGCGTGATTCCTGCGGGGATCGGACATCAAAGACCACCATGGATTCCCGACGTAAATTCTCTATATTAACCGATGAAAGGGGAAGCTCATTATAGACGGGGGCCTTCTGCTGACAGCTGAGGGTGCAAATAAAAATAAGATAGAAAGCGGCTCTTCGGTATATGTCCATGAACACCTCACTCAAGATGCAATCATCACATCGTGAGGTGTTCAATCAAACATCCATCAATCTGTTAACCAGCATGTCCCATAATCAAATGAGACAATTCAAGCACCGATTCATCAAGAGATTTCGCCTGTTGAGTCATCTCCTCTGAAGACGCCGCCACCTCTTCGGAGGCGGAAGCATTTTGTTGAACTGAAGTATCCAGTTCATTCATCGCTTTGGAGATCTGAGAAATTCCATCAGCTTGCTCTTTGCTAGCCGCCGCGATTTCTTCTGTAAGACTTGTCATCTTCTTAATTGAAAGAAGAATCTTTTGAAGATGCTCGCCGCTTTCTTTGGCCGCTTTTTCTCCGTCAGAAATTTTATCAACACTCATGCGAATCAAATCCGAGATATCTTTGGCGGCCACCGCACTTCGTTGCGAAAGACTGCGCACAGCCTCTGCCACCACAGCAAACCCTCTTCCATGTTCGCCCGCTCTCGCAGCCTCAACGGAAGCGTTCAATGCCAAAAGATTTGTCTGGAAGGCAATATCATCAATCACGGAAATAATTTCTTCGATCTTTTTGGAGCTCGCCGAGATCTCGTACATTAACTCGATCATGTGGCTGATCTCTCGTTCGCCGTGCTCTCCAGACTTCAGGCTGTCTTTCGAAAGACTCGACGCCGTGGATGCACTTTCCGCGTTGTTTTTGACCATACTTGAAAGCTCTTCGACCGAAGCCACAGTTTCTTCCAAAGAACTCGCCGCTTGAACGGCACCGGAAGAAACCTGATGACTGGCGGCTGCTAATTGCTGACTGACCGTCAGAACTTGCTCTTCGGTCTGCTCAATGCCCTTCAAAACTCGGGTCAAAGACAGCGCCAAGGTCTGCCCCATCCAAATGCCAACAAAAATAATTCCTAAAATCCCCGCCAAACTAAGACCCGTGACAACACTCTCTCCCAAATTGGCAACATTTTCAGCCTCTTCCACCTCTTCAGCCATGTGAGCTTCGATGATGTCACTCGCGTCCATTGCCGCTTGAATCATTGTTTGTACATGAGGAACCAAGACCTCAAGCATGATCTTGTGCGCTTTCAGGTTCCCCTCTTCACTATTGGCTTCCAATAATGCCGTGGTTTCGTTCAATGGTTTTTCAAGAGTCTCTAGTTCTTTTTTTATTATCGGGAATTTTTCCTTCATGTCGTCGCTAAGAAACTTCGCCTCAAAATCTGCCGAAAGTTTATTTAAGATCGCAAATCGCTTTCGCACATCCTCAATCTTTTCTTTGCGAATTGTCGTATTGTCCGTAGAGGCCTCCGCCGTCCAAAGAAATCTCATCATTGCATTTCCGTGAACCCGGATATTCATGATGATCTGATTTTTGGGAAACAACTCTTTGGCCATACTTTGGCTGTTCATAAACTGTGATCGCAAAGCCCATATCGCCGTCAGACTCAGAAGAACAAAAAGTGTACTGGGAATTAGAATCAGAACCAATAATTTGAGTCGTACTCCCCGCAACCACACACGTACTGCTTCCATATATACCTCACAATGACATTACTGATTTGTCATCCAGATCGGAGGTTATATGGCCGCCCATGAGATGTAAGATGTGAATTTGAGGAGTATTTAAACAAAATACTCCAGCAGGGTGGAGATGCTGCAGGGGGGACTAGAAGGACATCAAGTTTCCTTGAAGAGACGTATAAACAGTCCATCCATCTTTTTGATGACGAACCCCTTGAGTCCAGTCTCCGACAGAAGAGTGAACCTTCCAGGTCCCACCGTGAACGCTTGGAATATCCTGGACAGCAATCACTCCAGACGAATTACCACGCAAAGAAGGAGAATCAAACGTCGGTCTTTCATTACCCTCAGGATTCTGAGGGTCAATGGCTTTAATACCATCTCGTGACGCAAGAATATTCGCATCAAGCGAACATCCCGCTAAAAGAAGAATGAAAGAGACTCTAAAAAGAACACCTACCATTGAGATCCTATCGGAAAAGAGTGCTTAGGACCCAACAGGTATTCACAATTTGAAACACGTGTCCCCCGTGTCCCAATCTAAGGAGACTTTAGTAATACTTTTCCCGTGATCTGTCGAACATCGATCATCCCAAATCTAGACGAATCTAATGTTCCGCCAATATTTTCACCCATCACAAGATAAGTATCCTTCGGAAGAGTGGGATAGGACTTCGCATACAGCTCAAGCATTTTCGAATCCACAGAGTAGACACTTCCCTGGCTGTTTTTTAAAAGCTTTTTATTAATGTAGATATTCCGATTCCGATACTCAAAGAAATCACCAGGCCCACCCACGACCTTTTTGACAATCTCATTTCGATCCTCTGTGATCTTGATGATAACAATGTCTCCGATCGCAGGCTGATGACACTTATAGTAGTCAAGGCTTACCTTGATCTCTTGCCCCGATTTCAACAAAGGACTCATCGAATCCCCTCGAACCGTGAAGGGCTTTACTTGCAGACCACAATTTGCAGCAAAGAGATATGTAAGAAATAGGTTCATCTTTCTACCTTGAATATTCGAAGTATGAGGCCTTAAATCCATAAGCCCCAGAGGTCAATGCCGTCCTATAGACAATCTTCATATAATTGCCAAAGACATATCGACTGATCTCATTGTATCGAACACCGGGAGTTTGGGAAGTGGAAACGACCATAGTTCCTGTTTTGTCATATATCTCGACGGTACAATACCGACAAGAGTCCTCGATTTGATCAAAAATGATTCGCATCGCTTTAGCATTTGCAGGTCCGTAAACATCAAAGGCCTTTTCATATGCAAAAGGAACCGGATGAGCTGTTTCGATCACCTCTGGCAGACTCTGTCGCACCCAATTCGTCGGCTCTGGTGGCGTCACCCGGTAAATTCCTCGCAACGAATTATAAGCATTTAGTCTTCCTTGGGTTTTCACCTTCGTCGCCAAACTCGGCACATAGTCTCGTCCCATTAAGATCGCCTCTTTGATCTGCGTCGCCTGCCATGTCGGATTCTCGGCCTTCAACAAAGCCGCCACCCCTGCGACCATCGGTGCCGCCATGGAAGTTCCATTCTGTGTCTGATAGTTATTGGCCAATAATGCACTCAAGATCGCACTCCCCGGGGCCGCAATATCGGCAAAAGTCGGGCTATAGTTCGAAAAGCCAGAAATTACATCTCTAGTGTCTGTGGATACCACTGTTATCTGATGAGGAAGTGCGTAATTGGCAGGATAAGCAGGTGTCGCATCCAAGCTCAAACCATCATTCCCGGCGGAACTCACAAATAGAATTCCACTCGACTGCAATTCATTGATGGCATCTCGCAAAACATTATACTCACCTGGCTCGATCACGCCTTTGGTTGAATAAGCAAAAGAAGCATTAACAATATGCGCGCCATTGGCTTGAGCATATCTCAGTGCTTGAATAATATGCTCTTCATAACCTCCACCGGTTGCGCCAAAAACTTTTAAAGGCATAAGGGAAACTCGCCAGTTGATCCCAGCAATTCCCCGACCATCATTGCCGACAGCACCAATGATTCCAGCAACGTGGGACCCATGGCTTCGTTCATCCTGAACATTACTGTCATTATTCAAGAAGTTCCAACCGTAGATATCGTCATTATATCCATTGCTATCATTGTCAGCCCCGTCCACAGATTCCCGAGGATTACGCCACACATTACCCGTGAGATCGGGATTGTTCATATCCATTCCCGAATCAATGATCGCAACCACCACATTTTGGGATCCCGTTTGAATCTTCCAAGCCCGAGCAATATCAATATCCGCGCCGAGTTTTCCATCACTCCCCAGGTTCCGCAAAGACCACTGCTGTGAGAATAAGGGGTCTGTCGCCAGAGTCTCAGACGTGCAGCAGTTCTTTCCACCTACTTGCGTTAATTGAAATTGTTTGTTCAAGCCCGCACTCAAAACATCTTTGTTCGCACGCAGCTCTTTCAGTAGAGCCTTCGCTTGATCTTCATTAGCTACGGTTAACTTTACATAGCGCCCGTCCGTGGGGACAAATTGTTTCACCGCCTGCAGATGAAACTGACTGACCACAGAGGAGGCAAAGCCATTTAATTTTTGATTGCGCACAATATTGGCAGCGGATTCTTTTCGTCGAAACTTAACTAGGACTTCAGTGGAAGCAAGAGCACTAAGAGAAAATAAAAATGTACAGAAAATTACAAAACACGCCTTCTTCATCGTTACTACCTCACGTAATACATCTCAGTACCGGCAAATAAGATGTCATTTTGATTGACCAGACGATATCCCACATAAATATAAAAATGTCCCTGCATGTCTGCGATAACATCTGAAGGTTGTTTTTCAAATAAAACAGCTTCTTCTCGGGTCGCCAACACCTTCCGACCAATGGGTTTAAGACTTTCTGCACGTCCGTCCCAGATCTCCCACCCGTCACCGACGCGCATAAAGCTCGTTGATCCTTGAAGAACAACAACGATAAACACATCCGCCTCACGCCCGACATCAGAAGTCTGGGGTTCAATGGCTCCACTTATCAACAGGTGATCCGAAGACGACACTCGCCCGACTTGGTCGTAACACTGTCCGCCGTTTCCGGAAACTCCAAGAAAGAACTTTGTCTGGGTCGGAGTCGGAGAACTAGGGCTTACATTGGGCAGTGTCGCCAATGAGGCCCATCGGTTGCCTGACGGTTCTCGAAAAGAAGCCTCTTTTTTGTGAAAGAATGAGTTATGAGTAAAACCGAACAAAAGTGGACTTGCGAAGGGATCTACAAAAGATTTTTTTGGAGAACTCTGGCAGCCGAGTATGAACACGATAAGAAGTAGAATCTTTTTCATGTTCTAATTTTGAACGAGAACTCCAAGTATCCATAATTACAACAAACAATTATATGTTTCCATTTGAGTGTCTTTGGTGTCTATAGGAGAAAGGTCGAGCACTACTTCACGCAAGCC
>JANJTG010000345.1 GCA_024711265.1 Bdellovibrio sp.
AGCATCATCCCTGCAAGAAAAACCGTCATCAATCCTAGATTTTTCATAACAATCTCCCTATCCATGCTTCCATTGTTTCGACTGTTGAGGGGGCTTTTCAAGGGAATCTCATTCTGAAATTTTTCTGACTAAACCCTCAACACAAGCCCCTGAATTGCTGTCAAAATGTTCTTCATTCCCTTGGAAAATAGCCTCCCCGAAGAGTTTGCATGACTTCTTCGCAAGATGATGGCAAAACGAGAACATGGTGGATTTGGATTTTCAAGACTGGGGTCTTATCAACTACGAAGAGGCCTTAGCGAAACAAAATGCTCTGGTCGAGAAGGTGCAAACAGAAAACCTTCCGGGTTTTTTGATTTTTTGCACTCATCCTCCGGTCGTGACCTTAGGACGAGCCACCCAACCCGGAGACGTCTTTGCGTGGCAAGGACCGATTCTGGAGATTTCTCGAGGCGGTCGCGCCACCTATCATGGGCCTAGCCAACTGATCGTGTATCCCATTCTGAACCTTTCGCACACCCGCAAAGGACGACGGGACCGAGAGATTGTCGGCTATTTGCGTGTCTTTGAAGAGGCCATTGTGGATGTCCTTCGCTCTTACAAAATCGAAGCGCAAGGAAGATCCTTACAAAAAAATCCACAGACCCATTCTGAGGCCGATGAGACGGGAGTCTGGGTGGGAAATCGCAAGCTGGCATCGATTGGAATCGGCGTTCGCAAATGGGTGACCTTCCACGGAGCCGCGATCAATCTTCACTATGACCCTCAAGCTTTCCGCGGCATGAATCCCTGCGGATTTACGACCGAGACGATGATCAGCTTGGAACAGCTCCTGGAAACACCTGTGGACACGCACGCCTTCAAGGAACTTCTTAAAAATAAGCTTTTACGTGCGCTCTAAAACAAGCGCTCTTTATTTGCAAGAATCGCGAAGATAATCACTCATCCCGCCCTCTTTCATGATCGCCATATGAGAAGAGCGCACTTCACGAAATTGCCATTGCTCGGTATCGGGCACTCGGGCGCGCAGCCACTTCATATGCTTCACGGTGGAAGCCCCGGGGCCAACAACATAAGAACCCAAAAATCGCGAGGAGGGATTCTCTTTTTTCATAGAGGCGGGCCACAACGCAATCCCCTCTCGATCCGCATACAGAGAATCAAACAGCGCCACACTTTGCAGCTTTTGAAGAAGAGCCCCTTTCTGACCGGACTCATACCACCGGGCTAAACGTTCCATCACCGCGTCCCCCCCTGAATGACTGGACAACGACAATGAGTCCCAAGACTGGATTCCCACAGTCTCTTTTACCGCATCCATTAAATGATCCAGATCCTGCGGTTTTTTAAAATAGTTTTTAAACGTGTCATCTCGCCCCTGACTTTCTGGCATCACCAAAAGGGTGTTGGCTCCAGAGTCCGTCAAAAATTTTCCATAGTCCCCGTCACCGTTGCTCACATTGAAGTGACACTCTGGTGTCCCCCGCTCGCATCCCGTATTATGACCGTGAAAATGGAGTGCCACAGGCAAAGAGTTCTTCTTTTCAAATTGTGAAGGAATGAAAATATTGACGGCTTCAGGATACCCCGCCAATTTGCCTCGACAACGCACCCCTCGCTCATAGCTGGGGGCCGGACGATCGCAGGAGAACCCTTTCGCACTCAACGTAGCTGCCATCTCTGAGGCATCACCACTTATCTTAAGTTCTAATTTGGTAAGCCCCTGACGGGATTTCAGACGACAGCTCAAACCCGAACTGTGCCCCCAGGAAGGAAGCAAAAAAGAAAACACCAACAACAAAAAACTCGATTTTGAACTCATGAGCTCAACCTCTTCGGGGCTTTAATCAGCTACTTCTTCTTTGTGATCAGGTGATCCACCGACCAGCGACCCGCTCCATGAAGAACAAAGAACAAGGACGAAAACAGAAATAGAAGTGCCATTTCTTTTTTCGCAAAGGGATCCGCGGCATGAGCCCCGAAGGCTGCGACGATCATGGTGATGACAACAAAAGCGGCCGCTGGGCGCGTAAGTAAGCCTATCGCCAACAAAATGCCACCCGCGAACTCAGCCAGTCCCGCACTCCAAGCAAAGAACTCTGGAGATGGAAAACCCAAAGCTGCCACCCCTGAAACCAACATTTCTGACGGAGGCAGTTTTCCTAATCCATGTGAAAAAGCCATGGTCAAACCAATAAACAAACGCAAGACAGTCAAAGCCATATCGTCGTACTTGGTATTATAGTTTCTGGAAGACAGAAGACGTGACATTAGACTCTTCATAGGAATCCCCTTTTAATATTGTTGTTTATTTCAATTCTGGTGCCGACGCGCGAAACTTCTTTAGCATCAGCATGATTAAATCACGGCGATCTGTTTCAGCCCCCAAACAAGCATCAAAGAGATCAATAAGATCTTGCGTGGAGTTGGAAGAAATATCTCCGTCCATGAACGCCATGGACCACCCCTCAAAAAGGCGTTGATCCCCCGTAGTCTCAATCAGAACCCGCAGAGCGCTATTACGCTCATCAAGGCGAATTTTATTGAGAAGCGCCTTCACACGCTTCTCTTCCCCCTCGAGCAACTGCAGGAAAAATCCATCTCGGTAAATTAAAAGGCCTGTGATGTTTTCTTGAGCATTTTTTTTGCGGGACACCTCAAGTATATCGCGGATATCAGTGTAACTGATATCCATAGCTGCATCGCTAATATACACGAGGTGGAAAATGGCGCTCATAACATCATCTTAGACAGGTGCATTCATCATAATGACGGCTTCGCCCTTCACTACGATGTCACCCTTGGCGTTAACGGCCGTTGTCTCTACAGTCGCAATCCCCTTCTCTTTTCGAAGACCGGTGATTTTGATTGTCACAGTGACCACGTCATCAATGAAAACAGGGTTCACAAATTTCAAATTTTGTCCCAAATAAATACCACCCACACCCAGGCCATCGACAAGGGCTCTGGAAATCAAAGCCCCCACGATCATTCCATGAGCGATACGGCGTCCAAAACGACTTTTCGCTGCATAGGCATCATCCAAATGAATCGGGTTGCGGTCTCCGGAAAGATCCGCAAACTGATGAACCATTTTATCTGTGACCTGTGTCGTAAATGACGCCGTAAAACCGACGTCAATCCCTGTTGCTGCTACTGCATCCGTCATAAACTCAACTCCTAAAGAATATTCGCTGCCAACTCGGCAAGCTCAGATCTTTCACCTTTTGTGAGAGTCACATGGGCTGCAATCGGATGCCCTTTAAATCTCTCGACAGCATATGTGAGACCACTGTTTGCTGAGTCCACATAAGGGTTGTCAATCTGATAAACGTCGCCCGTCAGAACCACCTTGGTTCCACGACCGGCCCGCGTAACGATCGTCTTGATTTCATGCGGAGTCAAGTTTTGTGCTTCATCAACAATGAGGTACTGCTTTGGAATGCTGCGGCCACGAATGTAAGTCAATGGCTCGATGTTGAGCATTCCTTGATTGATTAATTCCTGAGCACGACCCGCTGCTTTTTTGTCCGCACCCATCAAAAACTCTACGTTATCGAAGATCGGCTGCATCCATGGATTCAATTTTTGCTCAATGTCACCTGGCAAATAACCAATATCACGGCCCATCGGGAAGATCGGACGAGACACCAACAATCTTTGGAATTGCCCTTGATCTAAAGTTTTATGAAGACCTGCGGCGATGGCCATCAAAGTTTTTCCCGTTCCCGCTTTACCCACAAGGGAAATAAACATGATCTCATCATTTAACAAACAGTCCAAAGCGAAAGCCTGCTCCACATTGCGCGCGTGAATTCCCCAAATGGAGTCCGCCGCTTGCACCAAAGGCACAATCGCTTTTTCAGCAAAACTGAAGCGACCAATCGCCGAATGGTTCGGGTTGGCCGAATCTTTCATGATCACGTACTGATTCGCATACAACTTCAAATCCGTGATAAAGCGTTTTTCTTTGTAGAAGCTGTCAATTTGCTCTGGAGTCACCATGATCTCTTGATAACCTTCGTACAGGTC
>JANJTG010000353.1 GCA_024711265.1 Bdellovibrio sp.
CGGGCGATGCGGCTCTGGCGCAGGCGCTGGCCCGGCACCGCCCAGTGCTGGCACAGGTTTTTGCACTCCAGCAGGGCGGTAGCCCTGCCGTGGGCCAGTTGGGTGGCGCGCTCGACTGGACTGCTTGTCCCGCGCCCTTCGCGGAAGCCACGGGATACCTGGCCAACCAGTCGGCCCTGCTTGCCCCCTCGGCTGCCGCCGCACCGTTGGCTGTAGGCCACATCACCCCCCATGTGGACTCTGATGGTGTCGTGCGACACCAGCCCGCCATCATCTGCCATGGTGGTCAAGCCTACCCGGCGCTGGGTATTGTCGCGCTCTTGCAGGGAAGTGGCGAAACCGGCATCGCCCTTGCGCGTGGTGGGTGGGCCGATGCCCCCTGGCAGCTCACCGCCCCCGGCATGGGCCGCATTCCTCTCGATGATCGGGGAAATCTGCGCGTTTCCTGGCGGCTGCATCCTGACCAATTCATCAGCCTCCCCGCAGCCGACGTGCTGGCAGGCCGCATTCCCGCCCAGATCCTGCAGGGCGCCTGGGTACTGGTGGGAAGCAGTGCCTTTGGTCTCAATGACAGCATTGCCACTCCGTATGGCGGTGCCGGTTCCGGCATGCAGGCCCATATGCAAATCATTGCGGCCCTGATCGACGGTCGCACACCCTATACCCCCCGTCTGGCGCCCCTGCTGCAGGGTATCGTGGTGGCGTTGGGGCTGGCGCAGCTGGCCTGGCTCGTGCGGCCGCGCGCCCAGGCGGTCGGTCTGGGCTCCCGAACGCAGCGGTTCCCGGTGTACCTGCTGCCCCTGGTGGCCCTGGCGCAGGCCCTGGCCCTGTGGGCGTTGCACGGTGCCCTGCAACTGGGGGGCGGCATCTGGCTGGGCTGGGTTGAACCCGCACTGCTGCTGCTGCTGGCAGGGCTGGCCATGGGCATGCTGGCCCATGCCCGCAGCCGCCTCGACCGTGATCGCATCTACGCCAACCTGGCCAGCTACTTGCCCGCGCCGGTGGCAGCAGCGCTGGCGCTGCAACCCCCCAGCAGCGCCATCGAGGCGGCAACGCGCCAGGTCAGTGTGCTTGTGGCGGACATCCGCAACTTCTCCGCCTATTGCGAAGCCCGCCCCCCGGAGGAGGCTGCAGCGGTCCTGCATGCATTCTTCTCCGAGGCAACCCGCGTCGTGCAGGCGCACGGCGGGGTCATCGAATCGTTCCAGGGCGACGCCGTGCTGGCCGCCTGGAACGGCGAGCTTCAGCAGGCCGAGCCGGCCAACCCGGCCGGCCATGCCCAGCAAGCCTTGCATGCCGCGGCCGAACTGCTGGCCGCCAGCCGCAAAGTCCTGCCCGACCCCGCGCCCGCCGGCCTGGAGCCGCTGAGCCTGGGCATTGGCGTGGAAACCGGCCCCGCCATGGCGGGCAGCTTTGGCCTTGCCAGCCGCCGAA
>JANJTG010000219.1 GCA_024711265.1 Bdellovibrio sp.
ATTCACGGCAGGATGCCCGCCTTGTTGCTGAAGAAGTTGTAGCTGCTGGGGCAAAGACGTCTGCGCGTATTCTGATCCCACAAAAAAGGAAGACTTCTCAAAACACCCCTCACGTCGAGCCTCCTGCAGAACTTCCTCTAAAGAACTCGATTCCTTGATATCCCAAAATACCATTTCCAACGCAGCTTCATCTTTTGCGTAGCGACAAAGATCGCTAAATAAATCGGATTTTTCAGACTCGCGGCTCTCTGTAATTGGTCCATGCGACAATCTCAGTCGTGAATCAGGCCCCTTACGAACATCCACCTCGACATACCTGATTCCCTGTTTCACCGACTCCCTCACGGCATTGACCGAGTTCGAAGGAAAGGGCCCCCGACCTCCAGAGTGAGCAATCAAGCGTACGTCCGTCTTGCCTTTTAAAAAGAACATCGCCCCAGCCAAGATCAGCAAAATCACAAAAATGGATATTCTCGTTTTATTAAATATCATAAAATACCAGTTCCCCAGATCCATCTGTATTATATGAGGAATTCGCTTAAAACTCGAGGATAAAAACTTGCCCCCTTCCAACAGAAAAGAGATAGTCCACTTATGAGCAGAAAGACCCTGAGCGTTCGTCTTCGTCCCTATATTCAGTATAAGTTCGTCAACTCCACCTTCACAGGACTTTCTACAGGTGCCGTCTTCATCGTTTATGGACTTCTTCAACCCTCCGTTTTTTCAATCGGCGGATTGATTCTTTCCCTCGGGATCCTCTTGGTGTCCAAATATTATAGTTCCTTGATGAGAATCAAGGCCTACTATTGGACAACAATCACCACAGAGGTCATCATTCTTTTTGCAATCCTTCTTGTTCTCCTGATCCCAAAGGGAGAGTTTCTGGCCTTAGCCTATTATTCTCTTTTGAATCTGATCTTCGTCTTTGGCACCTATCTGATGAGATTCGAATCCACTCTTTTTAAGAAAAACAAAGCTTTATCTGCTATCGACTCCGCCAAACAAATTGGCAATCTGTTGGGGTTGGCTTTAAGCTGGATGTTTTACGAGTCTCTTCGCCTGTTGGCACCTGATCACTCCACGACACCTGATAACTGGAGCCAGGTCTACAAACTTCATTGGGTGTTGTTGATTGTACAACTGCTCACATTGTTATTAGGCCTGCGTTCCTTTTCAAAAAGCAGACAACGCGCCTAAATCCATCTCATATTGGAGCAAGCCTAGATCCTATTATTTCTCGAACGCAACGAATCTAGAAATTACTCGGAAACTCAAATCCGAAATAGTTTCTGGGGATTGGTCAAGATTTAGCAAAAGACGCCGATAAGATAGGCATGAGAAATATACCTGGTTACGTTTCGGAAATGTTTCTTTTTCTGCTTTTATTTCTTTTCGCCTCCCGCTCGATGGCCTCGGTGGGCATTACTTATCACGGACGTATTTTAAAAGCTGATAAAACTCCCTTGGAAGCCGAGGTTGTAGATTTTATTATTCGTATCAAATCCCCAGGAAATGAATCTTGTCTTATGTATGAAGAAAAGATCTCTTTAGATATGAGTGGTTCCGGGGGTGTTTTCTCTTTAGTCATCGGCCGTGGACAAAGATCACAACCCTCACTCGATGGGGGATTGCCCTTAGATAAAATTTTCGCCAACCGCGGGGTCTTTGACTGGTCAGTTTCAGCTCCGTCTGCATGTCTTATCGGCACCTCGTATGCACCGAACATGGCCGATGGTCGCATTCTTCAGGTCAGCTTTAATGATGGTTCAGGATGGCAACAGCTTTCTCCGCAACCCGTCAACTATGTGCCTTTAGCAATCGAATCCATGCAAGTCGGTGGATATAAAAAAGAACAACTTCTGCGCGTGGATAAAGACACCTCGACAGAAAATACGGAATTAAGCTCTGCCCACTTTTCAGAACTTCTAAAATTGATTAATGGCACTAGCACCTTGTATTCAAAAACAGACAGCGCCGTATTTTCAGGAAGTACGAACTTCACCGGAGCCGTTGGCTTCTCACAACCCCCAACATCAAACACGGCCCCGAGTTCAAATAATGAACTCACTAATAAAGTTTATACCGATTCTCACCTTGCCGGAAGAGATCTTGATATCACAGGTCTTAGCAATGGACAGGTGCTGACCTGGGATCAAGCTGCTGCCAAGTGGGTGGTTCAAACACCTTCGAATATTCCCGGAGGGAATGCGGGTGGAGATCTGACGGGCACCTACCCTTCACCTTCCGTGAATAGTGTCGGAGGAGTTTCCGCCAGCAATGTCGCCAGCGGTGCAAATCTCGCCAATGCCGCAACAAATTCGAATGTGACAAACTCCATTGTCAAACGAGACGCCTCCGGCAATTTCACGGCAGGAACTATCACAGCAAACCTCAATGGACATGCGACCTCCGCAACAACCGCGACGAATTTTTCGGGAAGTCTTACCGGAGATGTGACGGGAACTCAAAGCGGCACGACGGTGGGAGCACTGCAGGGGCGCTCTGTATCTTCGGCAGCACCCAGCAATGGGTCTATGCTTTCTTGGAATAACACATTTTCTCGTTGGGAGCCCACAACACCCCCCGTCTGTGCCCTCAATCAAACCTTACGATTCAATATCACTTCTGGATTATTGGAGTGTGCGGATATGCAAGGCCTGACAGATAGCGCATTGGCCGCAGGGGCTGGCATTTCTCGCAACAAAATCGCGGCTGGTTCTCCAAACCACGTCCTAATTAATGATGGCTCTGGAATGTTGTCCTCCGAAGCTCAGCTTGCAATTTCACGAGGAGGCACTGGTCTCAACAGCGCACCCGCAAACGGTCAGCTTCTGATCGGCAATGGGACTGGCTATGCATTGAGTAATATTCAGGCGGGAACCGGAATCAATGTCGTTAACGGCGCAGGTTCCATCACTATTTCGACAACGGGGGCTTCTCCCACGGGAGCCGCCGGGGGTGATCTCTCTGGCACTTATCCATCCCCTCTCGTCGCGACGGTCGGCGGAGTGACAGCGGCGAATGTAGCGTCGGGAGCCAATCTTGCCAATGCCGCCACAAATTTGAATACCGCCAGTTCTCTGGTAAGACGAGATGGTTCAGGAAATTTTTCTGCAGGAACGATCACGGCCGACCTCATCGGGAATGTCACGGGCAACGTGAGCGGATCTGCGGCCTCGTTCACAGGATCCCTTAATGGCGATGTCACCGGATCTCAAGGGGCGACCGTCGTTGGAAAGATTCAAGGCAGAACCGTCGCCTCGACAGCTCCTAATTCTAACGAAATGCTGATTTGGAATGGAGCCCAATGGCAGCCCGCGACGGCAGCCTCCGTGGGCGCCTATGTCAACGGCGGCAACTCCTTCGGCGCGGCTGCGACGATCGGGACCAATGATGGCAACTCTCTGGCCTTCGAAACAAATGGGACTTCCCGTCTTTCCATCGCTTCGACCGGAGAAATCACCGCCGCCTCCCAGTTCCGTCTGGCTCAGGCCTTCAATGCGGGCGGAGCCACAAGTTTTGACTGGAACAATGGCAACACTCAGTACACCACCGCCAGTTGTGGGGCCTTTACCTTTGCAAATATGAAAGATGGAGGATCGTATACTTTGATCGTCCTGGGGACCACTTCGGGAACTTGTTCTTTTTCTCAAACGACCCCGGACTCTTTGTCATCTCCGACAAATTTCAAATTTTCTCCTGCCAACGGCGCGACCGTTAATGGTAGCATGACGGTATACACAATGCTTCGTGCCGGAAACTATGTTTTTGTTTCGTGGATCACAGGCTACCAATAGATGACAGGCATGTGCGAAAACTGATTATAACTCTTCTTTTCTTGTTGGCTCTCGGTCTTAGACTTTTTCAAGTCGCCTCCGAAAGCTACTGGATTGATGAACTAGTTTCCATTCATTTTTCGTCTCATCCCTTGTGGCAAGCACTGTTATGGGACAATCATCCTCCGACCTATCATTTTCTCTTAAAGCTCTGGATCAGTTTATTTGGAAACAGTGAGTTTGCCACCCGAAGCCTTTCCGTTCTGTTTTCCATGACCACCGTTTACCTGGTGGGACGTGCGGGAGCCTCTCAACGAGGTGCTCTCAATCTCTGGGCGATGGCTTTGCAAGCTGTCAATCCTCTTTCCATACAAATGGCCCAAGAAGCCCGCCCCTACGCACTCTTTGAGATGGCCAGCGCCTTCCAAATGATTTATTTTCTGCGTGTTTTTAAAGGGAATTCGCTGCGAAGAGATTTCTTTTCTTGGACTCTGACGACCATTCTCGCCTGTGGCGTTCACTATCTCGGCTTTGTTCTGAGTATGATCCAGCTTCTTTTTCTTATAATAAAAAGAAGTTTTCCAAAAGAGTTGCGCATCACCTTTCCAATCTTATTAGGGCTTGCGCTCTTTATCTACATATCCCACTTCCAGTGGTGGCCCCTGCACTGGCAATCCCTGAAGTTTGCGGCAGGAGATCTTCCCGCAAGCCTCCTGCAACTTCTCATCCTATTAAGTCACCATGGCCTGTCAGTTCTGGTTTTGACCGTTCTGTTTATGACAGACAAAAAAGTATTTAAAAATAGTAACATCGTCATGAGCCTCCTGACGGGAGTCCTCTTCATACTGACCATCTTAGTCCTGTCGCTTGTGTTGCAAAGAGATCTCTTTTTACCCCGCTATTTCGTAGGCCTTGTTCCATTTTTTTCGGTGGCTCTGGGATTCACCTTCACCCACTTCGCCACAGACCGAAAAAAAACAGCTCTTCTGGTAACTTCCGTAGTGATCTTCAGTTGGCCACTTTCTGAAATCTATCTTCCTAGAAAAGCGCCCTGGCGTTCTGCGGCTCAGTTTATTGAAAATGCTGGGGGGCATACCGTACTTACAACTCGAACTTTAGCCATTGAAACTCCCTATTTCAAAAAGTTTGACGCTCAAGTATTAAAGCTCGATCTGACTACGAACCCGACCCACACCGTTGAAAAACTTCTGCAAGAGGAAGCTGCCATTTATATTATCGACAACTATTGGGGCTCGGTGGCCTACATCTCACGTTTGAAAGAAGATCTTGAAAAAGAGGGAATCACGATTGAACAACGGGATTTTCGAAAAGGAGAGTCAGATCTGGTCTCTGTTTTTGTGATTAAAAAAGCCCCAGAACACCCCGATAAAGTATATCCATGAACCCCATATTGGAAGTGCCCCGTAGGTTCCCGGTGCTACTTTTCGAGAGTTCTTCTTCGTCAAAAGAAGCCACAAAATGGCGAACGGAAAAAAAAGAATAAGAATCATCGTCCAAAAAAGCAATCCGACCATTGCCGCAACAAGAAACGTCCTATGATGCCGTTGACTGACAAATCCTCTGCCCAAACCATACTTAAACAACTGCCGTAAAAACATAATCATATCATCTCGCCGATGATGGTAAACAATCAAATTGGCACAATAATAAGCCTTCTCTCCAATCTGCTGATGACGATAGATCAAGTCATTTTCTTCGCCCAAAGGTAATTGCGCATCAAACCACAACTGGGGATTCTTCCTCACCGCCAGATTGCACAAAATAAGAGAACTATCCCCGGATTCACCATGCGCGGGCTCGCGGCTATATCTTTTCCGAAAGGGGCCACAAAAACGAGACTGCAAAAACCAATCACTCGCAACCTCCACCCCTTGACTTCCCGGAGGCAAAAGATTGGGACCACCAAAAAGGCCAAAATCCTTATGTGAGAAAATACATTTTTCAAACTCTTTGAAGTATTGAGAGTCATAAAAGGCATCGTCATCAATGAACAGATACCAATCTAAATCAGGGTGGCGTTCTAGAAGAATATTCCTTGCGATGGGAGCGGGCAAAGACTTTTCCGTGCTATGAAGATGCCACTGAATACCTTCGCTACGACTTTGAAATTGAGCCACTAAATTTTCTAATGGCTCTTCCCAAGGGTTCAGATTAACCAGCACTTCGATACGAAGGCGAGTCGCAAATCTTGAGGCCTCAACGATGGATTGAAGACACCTCTTAAGATGGTCATAACGGCGATGGCAAACAATGACGATCCCCACACGAACCAGTTCCAAATATCACCCTTTGCATCTTTCTCTGTTCCATGAAATCATAGAAGAAGTCCCTTTATGATCTACAACGAGATTTCATTTTTCAATATATGATTACTAAAAAAAAGGCCCTTTTTAATAAGACATCTCATTTCTTTCACCTTGATGGGCTGGTGACTTTTCTTTACCAACTCGCTTTTAAAATAGTACGCCGCCAAATCAAATACCGCTTTTCCAAGGTCCAGGATCTTTGGTGTCGCAACTCCCTTGTTCTGGGATACTTGGAGCCTTTTGTCAGTGATCTTGATCTCACGCTTGTTCTGCAATCCCGTGATCTCAAATACGAACAAGAGATTCTCAAATTCTTGAAGATATTCTCAATGATTTTCCCCTTTCTCGGGGAAGTGAATATTATTGCTGAAGAAGACTTTCCTCTTCTGGCCGAAATCCTTAATCCCTTTGAATTAGAGCGTGACCCTTATTTACAAAAAAGACTCCATGCTCCCAAAACCTCTATAGACCGGACTTTGCGGGGAGTGTTTCTTTTGAAGATGTTGGAGAGTAACTATAAAGATTTAGAGGTCCACTCATCTTTGAGGAGAAAAAAGTGGGCCTTCCATTTTCAA
>JANJTG010000037.1 GCA_024711265.1 Bdellovibrio sp.
GCATTTTGATCGAGATGCAGGAAGAGGCGCGTTTTGAATCTGAACATAACGTTTCGGTTGTGGATACGGGTCTTTTATTGGCCTTCCGACCTTGGCAGTATTCCTATATGGGGGCGATTAAAAAGAAAGAGTAAAGGAAGGATTGATTTGGATGGAGCAGAAGCTTTTATTCGTGAGCTGGATAAAAATCCCAATTGCATGGTGAAACATATTCTGGAATCGATTCGTCGAATTGCGACCTTGGCCCCCCAGTGCGACCTTTTGGCAAAACAGAAAAACATAATTTCCCCATTGTTTTTGTCAAGAACGGTTTTGAGATCTCACATTATGCTGTTAGATGAATCTGCCAAGATTGATTTTTATGCCACCCCTCTGCAGGCAGAAGCCTTGCCGATTGTATGTCAGGATGTCCCGCACATTCCCTGGCCCTGACCTTTCTTAAACGTAATTTGCTGATAGCGGCCCTTGCGAAGACAGTGAGATCATGAACTTTTTCTCACGCGCTTTTGCAGCGTCCATATTCTTGACGGTCTTCTTTGTGGGAACTGCTTCGTTCGCAGAGTCGCTTTTTAATCGAAAGATCAGCAATGGACGTTACCTTTTTGATGTACTGCTAGAGCATGGGGTTCCTCGCGAACCCCTGGATCTGATTTTTCGAATGTTCGATTACAATGAGGGACGTATACCCAACACCGACTATGCGGTTTTGGTGGATTACTCTCGCCCTTCCAAAGAGAAACGACTTTACCTTCTCAACTTGCGCACGGGAGTGGTGCAAAGGTTTTACGTCGCTCACGGAATTCGCTCAGGTGTTTTGGAGACGCGTAGTTTTTCAAATATTCCCGACTCGTGGAAAAGTTCGTTGGGCTTTTATTATGCCAAGGGCACCTATGTGAGTGAGAAAAATGGATTGTCACTTTATCTTGACGGGATTGATCGCTCGAATAGCAACTCACGCTTTCGCAATATTGTTATGCATGGAGCGAAATACGTGAGCGATGAATTTATTGCTCAAAACGGGCGCCTGGGATGGAGCGAAGGATGTTTTGCCGTGGGTCTAGAGCATCTGAGTTATCTTGTGAATCTTCTTCAGAATGGCAGCATTCTTTTTTCGTATCATAAAGATCTGATTGGCTATTCACGACGTTACCCTCTGGACCAGTCTTTGATCGGGGATGAAATTTTGCCTCCAGGAGTTAATACAGGACGAACTCCCGGAGAAGGCGGCGGAATTGATTAGGGCAAATTCGAGATATCTAGACTTAGGTATGTACTACCGAGGGGGATGATTTATATGGGAGCACAAAAAAGTTGATCCCCGTCATATTAGATGGGAGCCTTATGATCTATAAAATATCTAGAAGCATGTCATCAAGGAGACTGAAAAGATGAGACATTTAATCCTTAGGCCATTTGCATTATTAGCAGCCTGTTTAGCGTTTGTGGGAGGCGTCCACGCCGAAGAGAAAATCAAAGGCGAAGAGGTGGCGATCTTAACGGATGCCCCCGAGGTTCCACCGCCCATCACGCGTAAACATCCAACCAAAGTTATCGTGAACCTCGAAACCAAAGAGGTGAAACTCCGTCTTGCAGATGGTGTTGACTATACATTCTGGACGTTTGGTGGAAAAGTTCCTGGTAAATTCATCCGTATTCGTGAAGGGGACCATGTGGAGTTCCATCTTCATAATCACCCCTCAAGCAAATTGCCTCACAACATCGACTTGCATGCTGTGACAGGACAAGGTGGTGGTGCTGAAGGATCATTCACGGCTCCTGGGCACAGCTCGACATTCAACTTCAAAGCTTTGAATTCTGGCCTGTATGTGTACCACTGTGCGACCGCTCCGGTTGGGATGCACATTGCTAACGGGATGTACGGTTTGATTTTGGTTGAGCCTAAAGAAGGTCTACCAAAAGTGGATCGCGAGTTCTACGTGATGCAAAGTGAGTTCTACACTAAAGGGAAATATGGGGCTCCCGGTTTACAGCCTTTCAGCATGACCAAGGCCGTTGAAGAAAACGCGGACTACGTTGTTTTCAACGGAAGCGTGGGGGCGATGGTTGGGGACAAAGCTGTGAAGGCGAAGGTCGGCGAAACAGTTCGTCTTTATGTCGGAAATGGTGGACCTAACTTGGTATCTTCATTCCACGTAATCGGTGAGATCTTCGACAAGGTTTATGTCGAGGGTGGCAAAATGGTGAACGAAAACGTTCAAACGACGTTGGTGCCTGCCGGTGGATCTGCCATCATAGACTTTAAGTTGCAGACAACCGGAACTTATATCCTCGTGGATCACTCGATCTTCCGTGCCTTTAACAAAGGGGCGTTGGGTATGATCAAGGTTGAAGGGGAAGCGAACAAAGAAGTTTACTCAGGAAAAACCGCGGACGGTGTTTATCTTCCAGAGGGTGGTGTTATTCAGGAAATGGGCGAAAAAGCTCCTGCCGTTGCACCAGCAAAAAGTGTTGAAGAAAAAATTGCTCGAGGTAAACGAATTTATGAAACTTCTTGTTTCGCCTGCCATCAAACCAATGGTCAAGGCTTACCAGGAGCATTTCCTCCTTTGGCTAAATCGGACTATTTGAATGATAAGAATAAAGCGATTTCAGCCGTGATTCACGGTTTAGAAGGAAAGATCAAAGTCAACGGCAAGGACTACGACTCTATCATGCCGGCTCAGGTTTTGACCGACGAAGAAGCTGCCAACGTTCTTACCTATGTATACAGTGCGTGGGGTAACTCTAAGAAAGTCGTAACTCCTGAAGAAGTGAAAGCGATTCGCGCTTCAGGAAAAGTGAAATAGGATATTTTTTATGAAACACCTCAAAGGCCTCGCGATTTTAGCAACAGTGCTTTTTGGGGTGTTTCATGTAGTGCCTTGCAGGGCTCAAGACATGATTTTGGTTCCTGCAGGTTCCTTTCAAATGCCTGCCTTTCTGGATAAAACTCCTCGAAAGGTTTCTGAGTTCTACATCGACAAACACCCGGTCACAAATGCCCAGTATCTCAAATTCGTAACAGCTCATCCTGAGTGGCGAAAATCCAAGACCAAGAAGATATTTGCGGATGGAAACTACCTTGAATATTGGAAAGGCGACTTGGACTTCGGAGGTCCAGAGATGTCGTCCTCGCCGGTTGTGCGAGTGAGCTGGTACGCCGCCCGCGCCTATTGCGACAGCT